>JAJXYA010000281.1 GCA_021780795.1 Bacillota bacterium
CATAAAAAAAGTATAGAGATTAAATCAAGGAAAATAATAGAAATTAAATAAAATAAATCCTCGCCAATACTAAAAAGTGTTGGCGGGGATTTTTATATTTAGTTAAATAATTAATAGATTAATAACTATTTATGGTTACTAAACATAATGTTTTTTAGTTCTAGTATGTAAATAATAATATCAATCCAATTTTTATTTGGAATTAATCACCAAGGATATCATATAAATATTTATATAAGGTAATCAATTTTTATACTCTACCAAAATATTCAAAAGTAACTAATAAGAATATAAATAAAGTTAAATAAAAGGAATTCTAATGGAATGACTTTAAAATAAGGGAGGTATAAGAAAATGATAAAAAGAATTAAAAAATATGAAAAAACTATAATGTCACTTGTTTTAGCAACTGCTATGTTAGTTTCTTCAAGCATAACTGTACTTGCTAAAGAAGTAAATTCAAAAGAAACATCTTATGGCACTGTTACAGAAATAAATGACTGGGGTGCAGCTATTACAAAGGTAATTGTTGATTTAGGACAAACAGTACAACAAGGATCTGTAAGCAAGGAAAATTTTTCAGCATTTGTTTCTAGAAGTGATGACAGAATAGAAACTCCACTACTAGAGGAAGGTTACCGTACAATAATAAATGCTTATGTTTCTGATGCAAAAGGGAATTCTGTTGTAAGTGGACAATATGCAGTATTAGAAATGGAGATTGGACCCAATGTATCATTAGGTTCATCACTTAACTATTATGACGGAGCTAACGTATGGATTAATTGTAATTATAGAATTACTCAGATAAAAGATATTATCTCTAATTCTACAAAAGTTACGGGGTTAGTTGCTAATGTATATTCAGGAGGAACAAGGAACGTTGTAGATGATTTTACAATTGGAAAAGGAAGATATGACAGTAATTTAACATACGCAGAATATGCCCCAGAAAAAGATGAGAAAAAAAATCCAGTAATTATCTGGTTACATGGTGGTGGAGAAGGTGGCACAGATGCAACTATTCCGCTCTCAGCAAATAAATCTGTAAACCTATCCACAAAAGAAATTCAATCATATTTTGGTGGAGCCTACGTTTTAGTACCTCAAACACCAACTTTTTGGATGGATGGTTTTACAGGAAAAGCAGATGGTACTTCAAAATATGAAAAAGAACTTATGGAATTAATTAAAGATTACGTTTCTAAAAACAGTGACATTGATCAAAATAGAATCTATATCGGTGGATGCTCTAACGGTGGATATATGACAATGCTTATGATTCGTGATTATCCAAAGTATTTTGCAGCTGCGTATCCAGTATGTGAAGGTTTAGCCGATAAATTAATTACTGATTCAGACATTGAAAAAATGAAAGAAACTCCAATCTGGTTTACTTGTGCTAAAACAGATACAACGTTGCCACCAATAGCCAATACACTTCCAACATATGATCGTTTAATAAAAGCTGGGGCAAAAAATGTTCAGTTATCATTGTTTGATAAAGTACAAGATACTACCGGTCTATACACAAAACCAGATGGTACACCATATGAATATAATGGACATTGGTCATGGATTTATGTTTACAACAATCAATGTGAATCAACAATTAATGGGAAAACAACAACAATTATGGAATGGATGGCTGGTCAGTCATTAAATAAATTAACTTAAACTAGTAAAATAGCATTAAGCTTTGCATTCGTGATGTATATGATAATTTCTATTGCTGTTGTAGTAGAATGCAAGGAAATGCAAAATATGATTTAGTAAGATGAGTTTTAAGAAGGCTCATCTTTTTCTATATAGAGTAAGTTTGTAATCACATAGGCCTTTTAAAATATAGAAAATCTAGACAAAGTTTTACAAATGAGTAATTTATTATAATGTTTTAATGTTTTTTTCATTCAATTTGGGCAAAAACACGAACGATAGATTGATAAAAAACAAAAAAATTCATAAATTAAGCAAATTAGTATTGATTTATAAAGAAAACTATTGTAGCATTAAGTATGTAATAAAGATATATATATATTGCGCACTTGATGTATTACATTAGATTAATCAGATCGCTAAATATTCAAAAGTGATATGAAAAAGCAGAGTGTAATGTTTGGTATGTCATATATAAATAATAAAAAGTTTACCTGTATATGCTTAGAAATAGGGTCTAAGTGTTTCTACCAGACTACCGTAAATTGTCTGACTATGGGTGTTTATAGATATTTTCGATTATTTATAAACCCCTTTGTAATAACGAAGGGGTTTTATATTTTTATTGGGTATTTATAAATTCTTGTTATATTCTTTTATATTTTTACCAATGTTAGTGTAATTAACTAACGAAAAATATTATTTTTGAGTTGCAGTGTTTATTTGTGGAGCTCATAAAATAGGAGGAATTTAAATTGGGCAATTTGTCAAAAAAATCAGTAAACGAAACGGAGAATGGTATGTTAGAAAAAATATTTCATTTATCAAAAAACAAAACAACTGTTAAGACAGAAATACTAGCAGGAATAACAACTTTTTTAACTATGGCATATATATTGGTGGTAAATCCAGATATCTTGAGTCAATCAGGTATGGACAAATCAGCAGTATTTACAGCAACAGCTTTGGCTTCTTGTATAGGTACTTTAATTATGTCATTTGTTGCTAATTACCCATTTGGTATGGCACCAGGTATGGGATTAAATGCTCTTTTCACATTTACAATTTGTTTAACAATGAAGTTTTCATGGCAAACAGCTTTAGCAGCTTCATTTATTGAAGGACTTATATTTTTAGCACTTAATTTATTTAAAGTTAGGCAAGCAATTATTGATAGTGTTCCTCAAACTTTAAAATATGCAATTAGTATAGGTATTGGATTTTTTATAACTTTTATAGGATTACAAGGTGCAGGAATAATCGTTGCTAATCCTGCTACATTAGTTGGTCTTGGGAATATAAAAAGTGCACCAGTTTTATTAGCTTTTATTGGAGTAGTATTAATAGCAGTATTATATCATAAAAATGTAAAAGGTTCGTTTATTATTGGGATGTTCTCTGTATACGTGCTTGGTGTAATATTTGGGGTTGCTAATTTACCTAATGGAATAATATCTATGCCACCATCAGTTGCTCCAGTATTTATGCAATTTGATTTTAAGAGTGCAATGGTAATAGGAATAATTCCAGCTATTATGACTATGTTATTTATAGATATATTTGATAGTATTGGTACTTTAATTGGTTTGGCTTCAAAAGCTGGATACTTAGATGAAAAAGGTAATGTTCTTAATGCAGATAAAGTTTTAACTGCTGATGCCATTGGTTCAACAATTGGGGCATGTTTAGGAACTTCTACACCTGTTGCTTTCATTGAGTCAGCAGCTGGTATTGCTGAAGGGGGAAGAACAGGACTTGCTGGAGTAACAATAGCTGCCTTATTCTTCTTATCATTATTCTTTTCACCAATTTTAACTGTTATACCAGGATTTGCGACAGCACCAGTTTTAATTGTTTTAGGATTATTAATGATGGAACCAATAACAAAGATAGATTTTTCAGATTTCACTGAAGGATTACCAGTATTCCTTACATTAATATTGACACTTTTAACATACTCAATTACAGACGGCTTAGCATTTGGATTTATATCGTATGTATTAATAAAAATATTTACAGGTAAAGCTAAAGAAGTTCCTAAGTCTATGTATGTTATTTCAATTTTATTTATTGTAATGTTCATGATTTAATGAACGTGAAATAAAATAATAAATCAAATATACGATACATATTTTATATCAGATAAGAAGATATATTTAACTTATAGTGCGCTATTAGTTAAATATATCTAAAATATAATTAATAAAAATACTTCATGCTGTTAGAAATTTCTTACATCATGAAGTATTTTTATTACCACGATTTAGGCATTAGAAAGTAGTAAATAATATAATACAATTATTTGACATAAAATATATAAAAAGTATAATAGAAATTAGTTGTAATGATATATGAGGGGAGAAAAATTAAAATGATAACATATAAAAATCTTTATGAAAATAAGAATATTGAAATAGTAGAAGCTAAAGGTGATATTAAAGTCCTTGAGTACAAAAAGGATTTAAGTGTAAATACTGCAAATGCAATGGCTTCATATTATGCTTCAGAAATGAACGTTAGAAAAAGACAAGTATTAATTGAGTTAAAAGGCAATGCATATACAATTAGTGCAGGAGCAATGCAATGGACTGCAGGAGGGGTTAGTATGACTGCTGATGTTAAAGGGTTTGGTGATTTGTTAGGAAAAGCTTTAGCTTCTAAGGTAACAAAGGAATCTGCAATTAAACCTAGATATCAAGGTAATGGCTTATTAATGTTAGAACCTACTTATAAACATATTTTACTTGAAAATGTTGCAGAATGGGATGGAATGGTACTAGATGATGGGCTTTTCCTTGCTTGTGAATCAAAAGTTCAACAAAAGGTAGTAGCTAGATCAAATCTTTCTTCAGCAATGCTTGGAAATGAAGGATTATTTAACTTATGTCTCAAAGGAGAAGGATTTGCTGTATTAGAAAGTCCTGTTCCAAGAGATGAACTTATAGAATTTGTACTAGAGAATGATGAAGTTAGAATTGATGGGAATTTTGCAATTGCTTGGTCTAATTCATTAGACTTTAGAGTTGAAAAGTCTAGCAAAAGTCTACTTGGATCTGCTGTTTCTGGTGAAGGATTGGTTAATGTATACCGTGGAACAGGAAAAATACTTATGGCTCCTATAATGTAAGATATTAAAATATTAAATAAAATTAATGGGCTTGGTAAATATTTTATTATTGCCAAGCTCTTAATATTTGAATATGTTTTAATATGATGTTAAAATAGAGTGAAAAAATCATAGGTGTGATTGTTCATCCCGCCTATGATTTTTAATATAAGCACAATATTACATAAAGTTAATTAAATATAATTACTAAAAGCTACTTAACACTAATACGCATACGATAGTAAAAATATATTTGAAGTTCATTATCTATCTTTTTACTTTAGTACCAAATAATTGATCCCACATATTTAAAGCTTCCATAAAATTGGTAGTATCTAGTTGAGTTGAACTTGGAAGTGTCTTAATGGCATCTTCATAGGATTGTCTTATAGCTGGTTTTATTTTATCTTGACTTGCTTTAGGAGCTGCATCAAGAGGAACACCTTTAACGGAAGGACCTGGATAAAAATAACCACTATCATATGTTATTGCCTGCATATTTGGCGTCATTAGCCATTGCATTAGTTTTAAAACTGCGTCTCTTTTGTCATCAGTAAGTCCTTTAGGAAGAACCATATACTGAGCATCTGAAACTAAAGTGGTGTTATTTAGCATAAATCCACCATAATTTTGTGGTATACCACTTGTAATTCTTTGATTCATATCCCATCCTAACTGACTAGCGACAATCGATCTTTTACCTTGATTTAATTCAGCGAATGTAGTACCAGTTTTAGCTGGATAATAATCTATATATTGATTAAGTTCTTTAAGATAAGCCCAGGTCTTGTCCCAAGTTTTCGGATCTTTAGGATTCTGTTCTCCAAGGATATATGGTAACCCTTGAAGAAAGGTTCTTCCAGGTCCTGAATTAGCTGGTCTTGCATATGTAAATTTACTTGGATTAGCTTTAACAAAGGCTAAAAGTTCATCAGGCGTCTTAGGAACATTCTGTACAGTATCTGGATTATAAGAAAACATAGGTCCGCTAGGAGAAAAGACATACGTTAAAGCATAACCATTTGCTAAATCATAAGTAGCTTTAGCAGCAGTGCTATAGTTACTTTCTAAATCGGGAAAACTACTGCTATAAGTTGGCATAATCTTTTCTATAACATCTCTGTTAATACATGTAGAAAGTCCATCAATTCCTGTGAAAATTAAGTCGGTTTGTACATCTTCAGCTAAAATTTGAGCTTTTAATAAAGAAGGAGCTTCGAGTGCCGTGGATGTTTTAACTACAACATCTCCGATCAAACCAGGGTTTGCAGCTTTGAATTGATCTATAGCATCTCCGACTAATTGCATACTTCCGGAAATGTCAATTATATTTAAGGTAATAGGTTGTACAGTTTTAGAATTATTTTTTGAACCACAACCTGTAAATATAGTCGCCATAAAAATTATTACAAGCGTTATATTTAAAAACTTCAACTTTTTCATAATCATCCTCCATTTTAACTTATATAATATTTTAAAATTTTAATTTACTTCAAATATTTAATTATACTATATAAATTATTAATAATATTTATAACTTAAATTTATCCACTTCAGTCATCATAGAATTTGTCAAACTTGATAGAGTTTGAGCCGAAGTTGCTACTTCGGTAAAAGATGAATTTATTTGCTGTATTGAAGCGGCTATTTCTTCTGCAGAAGCGGCATTTTCTTCTGATATTCCAGAAATGTTTAATGTTTTTGAGAGTATAAGATCTTTTTCAATATGTATATTCTCAATAGATTTGTTTATATTATCAACTCTAGGCAGTATAGTACTTATAGCCTTAAATATTAGGGCAAAGGATTTTATAGAATCTTCAATAAGTAATGATTGATTATTTAAGCTATCTCTGCCTAAGTCTGTAGTTTTGACTGCTACTTGAGCTTCTTTATTAATATTAGAAATCAATTCACTTATATTATTAGCAGATAATTTAGATTGCTCTGCTAGTTTTCTAATTTCATCTGCAACTACAGAAAATCCTCGACCAACTTCTCCAGCACGAGCAGATTCAATTGCAGCATTTAATGCTAATAAATTAGTTTGTTCAGCAATTGAATTTATTATATTTGTTATGTCATTTACTTGTTCAACATCTTTGTCCAATTTAACAACTTTATTTCTTACAGTATCAAAAGAATCATTGACATTTTCTACAGAATCAAATAAAAATTTCAACTTAGAATTACTATCTTCTGCCATTGTACTAATATTATTTATGTTTGAGTTTACATCATTAATTGCCGAAGTTATCTGATCTAATGAATCTGCAAAGTTATCTAATGAATTTTTTACATTTATCAAGTCGCTAGATTGATCATTTGCAGCTATAGCCACTTCTTGAACAGCTGCATTCATTTCTTGTCCAGAGGCTGTCATTTCTTCAGAAGCTCCTAATAAATTAATTGCCTGCATGTTTACAATATTTGTTGAATTTTTTATTTCTTCAATCATTACTGAAATATTTGAAACTGTTTTACTAAGTGATTTTTTCATTTTACCAAATTCATTTTCTAAAGTAGTATCTATTTTGATACTAAAATCACCTTGAGAAATATTATCTAAATCTGATATTATTTCTTTCATAGATTTTCTTATAACCAAGATTATGGTAGAAGAAACAGCTATCATTAGAATAAAACCAATAAAGAAAGTAATAAAGAACATTTCAATACTTCGGACATATAAATTAATATTGTCCTTATTAAGAGTGTTGGCCATTTTTGAACTGTAAGTAACCAAGTTATCAAGGAAAAGTTGCATTTCATTCCCAAGTTGATTGAAATTTTCTAAGTCTATTCCATAAAGTTTTGTACCTTTCTCAAGAGTTTTAATTTGTGAAAGATAATTTGTAGAATCATTTTTAAATTCAGTTAAATTATTTTTTTCTAAAGAACTTAAAGATAAATTTTCATATTCGTCAACCATCTTGTTCATGGTATCGTAATCATTGTCAATAAGTTTTAAATCATCAGCATTAAAATCTGCAATAGATATTCTATTAACATTTAATCTGATTTTCGAGAAATGTTGTCGAATTTCCTCAGTTTTTACAATTCTCACCAAAGCACCTTCATACATCAATGTGGAATTGCTGTTAATAGTTTTCATATTACTATAACCAACTATAGCAATAGATAACGATACAATAGTAGATAAAATGACCATTACAATGATACTGTTAATAACTTTAATATTTCTCAGCATATTTTTACTCCTTTCAAAATTCAAAATATTGTCATATCTGATAAGATATCTAAAGATTGGATACTCAAAATTAGAAATTTAAGTGTTTAAAGAAAATATATATATCAAATAGACGTTTTTCTTTAATTTACTTATTTTCTTAAATTATAGCAATTTTTTCTTTTTAAGACCTAATTATGTATTTTTCAACATATTATAACATGGATAAGCTTAGTAGTATAGGAAAAAGTATTATGATTTTATTCAATTATATTTTTTTTATAATTAAATATTATATTTTTTTGATTTAATATTTACTTGACATTGTAAACGGTTATGATAATATATAAATATCACTGCCATACAAGTATGGCAGTGAAAGATTAATATAACTTACATTATAAAAAAGGTAATAAAGGTTAATAATATAAAAACATGATGAAACACAAATATAACTACCATACAAGTATGGTAATGGCAAAAAAGCAAGGGAGAGTATAAAAATGGCTTTGGAAATAAATAAAAATTCTACAAGTAAAACTATATATTATAAACTTAGAGAAGAAATTATTAATTTACAGCTTGTACCTGGCACAAATATTTCTGAAAAAGAACTTTCTGAAAAATATAATGTAAGTAGAACTCCTGTTAGAGAAGCATTTGTTCGTTTATCACAGGAAGGACTGTTAAGTATTTACCCTCAAAAAGGTACAGTCGTTTCTTTAATTGATTTATCTGCAGTGGAAGAAGGAAGATTTTTACGTGAACATTTAGAAAGAGCAGTTATAAAGCAAGCATGTGAAGAGTTTCCACAAGAAAAGATATTTGCTTTAGAAATGAATCTGAAATTTCAGAAGATGTACATGCAAGATCATGATTTTAAAAAATCGTTTGAAGCTGATGAGGAATTTCATAGAATAATTTTTGAAGGTTGCAATAAAAAAAGAATATGGGCAACTATTCATGAAATGAGTACTGATTTTCAACGAATTAGGTTACTTAGATTGGCAACTAATTTTGCATGGGATAATATTTATTTACAGCATAAAGGTATTGTTGAGTCTATAAAAAACAAAACTCCTGAAATGGCTGAAGAAGTTATGAAAGAGCATTTAAATATGGTTATCTTTGATAAAAACCAATTAAAAGAAAGCTATCCAAACTATTTTAAAGAATAAAATAATTGTTTCTTAATTTTAATTTTATTACATTATAAATGTATTTTACTAATTTGGGTTTGAATTTAAGGTGGTGATGTAATTAAAAACAGTGAAATTCCAATTTGTTAACTTTTTTATATAAAAGTTATTTTGGAAAAATGATACGATAAAGCAAAATTAAACAAAAGAATCTGGAGGAATGTTACTATGAAAATGGGTTTTAGATGGTATGGCGAAGGCAATGATACCGTAACACTTGAACAAATAAAACAAATTCCTGGAGTTGAAGGAATTGTTTGGGGTCTTCATGATATGCCAGCAGGCGATGAATGGCCAATGGAAAAAATTCTTAAAGTAAAAAAAGTAGCTGATAAGAATGGATTTAACATTGATGTTGTCGAAAGTGTTAATGTGCATGAAGATATTAAATTAGGATTACCTACTAGAGATAAATACATAGAAAATTATAAGAGAACAATAGAA
>JAJXYA010000467.1 GCA_021780795.1 Bacillota bacterium
CTTTATGATTCACCTTGGACAATGGGCTTTGCAGCAGGTTTGCTCTCAAATAAAGCAATGGGAAAAAGAAGGACTAGCTCCCTCAAGAATATCAGTAAATTTTTCTGATGCTCAATTACTACATGAAGGTTTCTTAGAGATGCTAACTAACATGTTACTACAGTGGGATTTGGATGCTAGATTCTTAGAGTTAGAAGTCACAGAAAGTGGCATAAAGGCAAAAGAAGAAAAAATGATTGCTGTGCTTAGGGATATAAAAGAGCTAGGAGTTCATATATCTATGGATGATTTTGGCAGGGGATATTCTTCCCTAAGTAAATTAAGAAGCTTTAGTGTGGATACCTTAAAATTATCACCGGCTTTTATAAAAGATATAGCTATGGACCCAGAAGGTCTAGAAATAGTAGCAGCAGTAATTAAACTAGCTCATGGACTAAAAATGAAGGTTACTGCAGGTGGGGTAGAAAAATTAGATCAACTTTCAGTTCTCACTAAATTTAATTGTGATGAAGTTCAAGGATACTTGTTTAGTGAACCTGTTTCGAAAGAGAAATTTAAAAGACTCCTTAAAATAGAGAAATGTTATCCTAAATGCAATGTAGATAAAGATGATGAGGAGGATTTTAATAATCGTAGAGACTTTTTTAGAATTAAATTTAAAAAACCTCTTGGTGCAGATATGAGTATTTTTAAGATAGGAGGAAAGAAAGTTTCCTTAGGTTCTACAGAAGTAGTAGTCTTTGATATTAGTGCTGGTGGACTAAGATTTTTGTCAGATATAAAACTACCAGTGAAATCAGATATAGTGCTTATATTCGAGACTGAAATTTTAGAAGAGGAACTAAGTCTTTATGGAAATGTAGTTTGGATGAAACCCTATGCGGAGGAGATCTTTGAATATGGCTTAGAATTTGTTTTTGATGAGAAACATAGAGAAGTAATGCTACAACTTTTAAATCAATTACAAATTAATATAAGAAATCAAAGAGGCATAGATAATTATAGGTTGGTAAAACATGTGTACATCAAAAAGTAAATTGTCATAGAAAAAATTCATATAAAAGCTGCTTAGGATTTATGCATATCGAAGAGATACACTTTGCTGAAATTAGCAAAGTGTATCTCTTTATTTTTTTATTAAGATAATGAAATAACAATTGTAAAATAGTGTTTTGGCAAAGATTTCACATAAATTATTTGAAATATACAATTAATATAAATTCATTTTAGAAGGAGGTATTTGTTTTTTTAGTGAAAATGAGTTCCAATATATTAAGTTGTATGTTAAATGAGTTTTTTAATGGCATAAAATAAATAGGATGAAAAAGCAATGTTTTTATTGCATATGAAGTAAGGAATTTATAAAAAACACACTATTAGGTCGATAAGTGCAGAATGATGAAGCCTTGATATACAAGACTTTAGAGGCAACAATATTTTTCTAAAAATGTTTGGGATAAAATTACATATTTTTTAAAAACAATTTTAAAACCGTAAAATAATTAGTAATTCAGTGCATATTGAAGCAACTTGATATCAATGTAATAAATTGACAAATTTTAAATTTGTCAAATGATTTCCAGAGTAATATAATAAAATTCAATGGTTTTACATAAAATAGAAAATTTTAAATTAAATTTAATTTTTGGAATATATTTATAAGTAAAGTAATAAATTGGTGTGTGCAGGTCATAGGATAGGGAAAGAGATTTTGAATTTTATGAAAAGATGAGGGGATGTAAATGGAAGAATTGGAAAGAAATTCGACAAGCATACAGGTAAAGGTCGTTAGTGAATATGAGAAAAATCTAGGATATTTTATAATCAAAAGAATAATTGACATTATAGGTGCCTTATGTGGAATTTTATTACTAAGTCCAGTGATGGTTGTTGTTGGTATTTGGATTAAGTTAGACTCAAAAGGATCTGTTTTTTTTGAACAGAATAGAGTTGGACAAGATGGAAGAGAATTTAAAATGTATAAGTTTAGATCTATGTGTACGGATGCGGAATATCTCTTGGAGAAGCTTCAAGACAAAAATGAAATGTCAGGACCTATGTTTAAGATAAAAGAAGATCCAAGAGTTACTAAACTAGGAAGATTTATAAGAAAGACAAGTATAGATGAGTTACCTCAGCTTTTTAATATATTAAAAGGAGAAATGTCACTAGTAGGGCCAAGACCAAGCTTACCTAAGGAAGTAGCACAATTTACCTCCTTTCAAAAACAAAGATTAGTTGCAAAACCAGGTTTAACTTGCTACTGGCAGGTTAAGGGAAGAAGTAATGTTAGTTTTGAAGAATGGATGGAAATGGATGTTAAATATGTAGAAGAAAGAAATACATGGATAGATATAAGGCTTATCTTCAAGACGGTGAAAGTGCTGTTTGGGGATGAGGGGGCGAGATGAAATTCTAGTCATTACAAAAGGGTAGGGGAACAATTAAAGATTAGAATATTAGTAACTTCTAATTGAAAAATTACAATTAGTTTTAAAAAGTTTATAGAGAAGTCGATAAAAGAAATGAGGGGTAAAGATATATGAAGATAGTTGTAGCAGGTACTGGTTATGTAGGACTAGTTACAGGAGCCTGTTTATCAGAAGTTGGACATAATGTAACATGTGTAGATATTAATCAAAGAAAAATTGAAATATTGAAACAAGGGATTTCACCAATATACGAACCGGGATTAGATGAACTTTTAAAAAATAATTATGAAGCGAAAAGATTAAATTTTACTACAGATTATGTAGCTGCGTACAAAGATGCAGATGTAATCTTTATAGGGGTAGGTACTCCAGAAAGAGAAGATGGTTCAGCTAATTTAGATTATATATATAATGTTGCAACACAAATAGCTGAAAATATAGAAAAAGATTGTTTAGTTGTGGTTAAATCAACAGTTCCAATAGGAACCAATGATAAGGTGGAGGAGTTTTTAAGGGAACATTTAGTGAATGATGTTCAAATAGAAATTGCTTCAAATCCAGAGTTTTTAGCTCAAGGAACGGCGGTTAAAGACACACTATATGCTAATAGAATAGTAATCGGCGTGGAATCAGATAAGGCAAGAGATACATTGAAAGAAATATATGGAAAGTTTAATCAGCCAATAGTTGTAGTTAATAGAAGAAGTGCAGAAATGACAAAGTATGCTTCAAATGATTTTTTAGCTTTAAAAATATCTTTTATTAATGAAATAGCAAATTTTTGTGAGATAGTTGGTGCAGATGTACAAGACGTTGCTAGAGGAATGAGTTATGATCCTAGAATAGGAGATAAATTTTTAAATGCTGGGATAGGATATGGTGGTTCATGTTTTCCAAAGGATACTAAAGCGTTACATTGGTTAGCTAATGATCATGGTTATGAAATTAAAACTATAAAAGCTACTATAGAAGTTAATCAAAATCAAAAATATAAGCTGTTTCGAAAAGCTAAACAAAGATTTGGTAGTTTAAGAGGAATGAAGGTAGCTATTCTTGGTTTGACATTTAAGCCTGGAACAGACGATTTAAGAGAGGCTCCTTCTATACCAAATGTAAGAAGATTATTAGATGAGGGAGCAGAAATAATAGCATATGATCCTATAGGTATAGATAATTTCAAAAAAATGTATCCAACTGGAGTAAATTATGTGAATAATCCAGAAGAGGTGTTAAGGAATGTTGACATGGTATTTATATTCACTGAGTGGGATGAAATAAAGCGAATACCTTTAAATAAATACAGAGAATTAATGAGAAAACCAGTAATATTCGATGGAAGAAATTGTTATAGTTTGAAGGAAGCAGAGAAAGCAGAAGTGGAATATTACTCTGTAGGAAGAAGAATAGTTAAAGGTATAGATAATAAATTGTCTATTGTAGAAGCCGCAGCTAGTATAGAAACAATACTTTAAATAAAAGTAATTTAGTAGTATTAGAGAAGGACTAATTTCACATGAAGAAGGTATTGTTTACAGGAAATGATGGCTCATATTTGACAGAATATCTACTGAAAAAGTGTTATGGGTTCATGGAATTATTAGAAGTCGTAGCAAAATAAGTACAAAGAAAGTAGACCGTTTTTTTTGAAAGGAGGGGACTTTATGAGAATGGGAAAGAGATATAAGTCAAAAGAGAAGAAACTTAAACTATGTTTTGCCGCCTCATCTGGAGGACATTACGAGCAATTGATGATGCTTAAGCCTTTGATGGAAAAATATGATAGTTTTGTTATTACAGAAAAGACTGCTTATGAGGTAGGATCAAAAGGCGAGAGGCTCTATTATGTGAAGCAGGTAAATAGAAAAGAAAAGATGTGTTTTCTTAATCTCATCATTAATTCTTTTATATCCCTTTACATATTTATCAAGGAGAGGCCAGACGCAGTTATTTGTACTGGAGTACTTGCCATGATACCCATGTGTCTTCTTACTAAATTTTTTAGAAAGAAGTTAGTTTTTATAGAGTCATTCGCAAAAGTGACATCAGCCACGGAAACTGGAAAAATTATGTACAGATATGCGGATCAGTTCTATGTGCAGTGGAAAGGCATGCTGGAGATTTATCCTAATGCCATTTATCTTGGTGGGATTTATTAAGAATCGTTATTAAGTACAGATTAAGAGAAAGCATTAACGAGGATACAATTAGTGAGGAGGATGAGTCAATGATTTTTGTGACTTTAGGTTCACAGAAGTTTCAGTTTAATCGGTTGCTGAAAAAGATAGATGAGTTGATTGCAGATGGACTTATTCAAGAAGAAGTGTTTGTGCAGACTGGCTATAGCGATTATGAGCCATTGCATTTTACATTTAAAGAGTTCTTAGGCAGAGAAGAATTTGTTGCCATGATGGATAAATGCGATACTGTCATAACGCATGGTGGAACCGGAGCAATTATAAGTGCTGTTAAAAAGGCTAAAAAGGTTATCGCAGTAGCACGTTTGGCAAAGTATGGGGAACATGTGGATGATCATCAAAAGCAAATCCTCAAACAGTTTGATGGAATGGGAATTATAACTGCTTGTTACGACACGGAAAATTTAACAATACATTATAAAAACTTACAACAGACAGAATTCAGTAAATATCAGTCCAATACTAAAATAATTATAGATAGCATTGATAAGTTTTTAGTGGATGGTTAAATATTAGTCTCGTTATCTCATATAAGAGAGGGTTATATAAATGAAAGTATTAATGATAGGTAACCATCCAAGTGTTAAGGGTGGAATCACAAGTGTAATATCCCAGTTATTAGACCATGACTGGAAGAAAGATGGAGCGGATATGAAGTTCATTCCTACATATATAGAAGCGGGAGCAGTTAAGAAGTCACTATATTTTGTACAATCATATGTAAAGATTTTGTGGTCACTTATGACCTTCAAACCAGATGTTTTTCATATCCATATGTCGTATAAAGGCAGTTTCCATAGGAAGTATTTTATTCATAAACTGTGTAAGAAATTTGGAAAAAATGACATCATTCATCTTCATGGATCTGAATTTAAGAAGTTCTACGAAGAGTCAAGTGATAAGACAAAAGTTAAGATTAGAACTTTGCTTAGAGAATGTGATTCTATGATTGTCTTGGGTGATGAATGGAATAAGCGAATTAAACAGATAGAATCGGAGGCCAAAACGATTGTTGTTAGCAATACAGTAAAGATACCCCAAGAAACAGTTCAATGGAACGATGAGGGTTTTACGGTGCTATTTCTTGGTGTTCTCATTAAGAGAAAAGGCGTACATGACTTGTTGAATTCGATTACCCTATTAAAGGAACGAGAAGCACTTAATAAAACTAAGTTCATTATTGCCGGTAGTGGTATTGAAGAAGAGAATCTTAAAAAGCAGTGTACAGAACTGAACATTGCTGATCATGTGGAATTTGCTGGATGGACTGCAGGTCAGAAAAAGATTGACTTATTAAAGCAGAGCCAGCTGTTGGTTCTTCCTTCTTATAACGAAGGTTTGCCCATTGCTATTCTTGAGGCGATCAGTTATGGTATCCCGGTTGTCAGCACTAGAGTTGGAGATATCGAATCTGCAGTTATTGATGGCCAAAATGGTCATTTGATTGAGGCAGGTGATGTAGGTGGTTTGGCAGAGGCAATTCAGAAAATTGTGATTAATAAGGATATATATATAACTATGAGTAAGTTTGCTAGAAGCCTGGCAGAAGATAAGTTCTCTGATTCTAAATATTTTAAAGTGGTTAAAGATTGCTATGAAGCATTGGAATATGAGATTTAGGGGGGATAACCGTGAAAAAAATAGGTTTATGTGTCTGTTATGACACCAAGAATTATGGAAGTCAACTTCAAGTCTTGGCCACACAAATTAAAGTGGGAGAGTTTGGTTATGACTACGAGATTATTAGATATAAAAAGAAAAAAACTGTGGCGTTTATGCTTAAGTCATTACCACGTCTTTTGAATCCCATTTTTGTAAAAGGTAAAATGAGGGGTATCAGTAAGAAATGGAATTTGGAAAAGTATCCGGAAATCAAAAAGAAAAATGAAATAAGGGATAAAAGGTTTGCAAAATTTATTGATGATTATTTTAAGAAATTGTCACCAGTGTATCTCAGCTATAACAGATTGAAAAATTGTGTAGATAATTATGATGCATTCCTTGTAGGTAGTGATCAACTATGGTTACCAAGTGGGTTAGCAAGCGGATTCTATACGCTTATGTTTGTTCCTGAAAAGATTAAGAAGATTACTTACGCTACCAGCTTTGGAGTGGGCCAGATTCCAAAGTATCAGTGTAACAGAACAAGAGAATATCTTAATCGTATTCAGCATATTAGCGTTAGAGAAATAAAAGGGCAACAGATTGTAAAGAAACTTACTGGTAAAGAAATTGAAGTGGTATTAGATCCAACATTATTGCTGTCAACAGATGAGTGGAAACAGATTATTCCGGTTTGCAAAGTAGTTAAAGCACCATATATTTTCTGTTATTTCCTTGGCACGAATCCAGAACATAGGAAGATTTCTGAAGAACTTAAGGAGAAGACGGGTTTGCAGATTGTATGCCTGACACATTTGGATGAATTTGTCGAGGGTGATTTGGATTTTGGTGATAATCAGCTCTTTGATGTAGGCGCAGATAATTTTGTAAATCTTATTAGGGGAGCAAAGTATATCTGTACAGATTCATTTCATGGCAGCGTATTCTCAATTTTAAATCATAAGAAATTTATTATTTTCAATAGATTTATGGAAGGCAGTAGCGGTTCTCGAAATTCCAGAATTGACAGTTTGTGCAATCAACTGGGTTTAAGTGAAAGAAGATATAAGTCGGATGTACTATCAGAAATGACAGCTGATATTGATTATGATGTTGTTGATAATCGCTTGAATGAGTTACGAGGTAGATCGTTGCGATATATGGAGTTGGCGTTGAATGATGTATAATAATTATTATAAAAAAAGAATTATTTCATTTAAAGATATTATTACTGTAGCCGTTATATTTGTATTTCTTTTTCAACAACCATTGCAAGAGAAGGTATCAGTTTTTCAGTATTTTGACGATTTATTAACAGCACTCTCATTGGGATATTTTTTGCTCAAACGGAATCGGAATATGATTTATTTAAAGATGGTTGCATTGATGCTAGTCATATTGCTGTACGGTCTGATGTGCAATCATCTGTCCGGAGTAGATAGAACTTCAAGTGCGATATTTATGGATATTATTTACATATTTAAGATTTTCATTATGTATATAGGTGCATCTGAGTATTATAAAAATTATCAAGATATAAAGGGAATTTTACGATTCACGGCAAAGTCTATTAGGATAATAGTCATTATAGCATTTGTACTTTTACTTGTTAGTCAATTTATGAATACTGGTATGGTTGGTAAAGCACGTTATGGATTTGGCTCTTATGCATTTATTTATAAAACGGCAGCGTATTTTAGCCTCTATTGCGTTGGATATATAACAATTTTAACCATAGATTTGCATGAGGGTATGCATAAAAAATATAACTTATTATGTATATTACTAAATTTGATATTGTGGGTTTCAACAATGAGATCACGTGCATTTGCCTATGTTGCGATTTATATTGTTTTATATGTGATTTTAATAAAAGGAGAAAAGCATCTCACCATTAAAAAATTTAAGAAACGGTATTTTGTTTTCATTAGCATTGTTGCTATCGCTATTGCTAAAAATCAAATTGAGAATTATTTCTATTCTACAGTTACCGCACGAGTAATACTACTACAAACTGGTGTTATAGTGATGAAACGATTCTTTCCATTAGGTGCAGGATTTGCTACTTACGGCACTGAAGCCGCTAAAAAATTTTATTCCCCGCTATATTATGAACACGGAGTCAATAGTTTTTGGGCGCTTACAGAGGACGGCTCAGAGTTGACAGATTGTTACTGGCCAGCACTTTTTGGAGAACTTGGCTTTATAGGAACCATGTTAATGGTCATATTATTCTATATGCTGTTTAAAGACATTATCATGCGTGCTAGAAGTAACAGATATTTATATTTTGCTATTATCTTTTTTTCAATGACCATGTTTGCATCTAGTACGGTCACAGCTGTTTTTGCTTCTAGTATAACAGTTGGATATATGTTTATTTTAGGAATGTTATTACCTTGTTTAGAATCAAATTTAGAATGTACAAAATAAAGCAACCCATAGGGAGGATGAGGTGTGTAATGACTAATATAATTGATAAGAGCATGTGTACAGGTTGTACTGCCTGCAAAAATGTATGTCCCACTCAGTGCATTGTAATGAATGAGGACAATGAAGGATTTTTATATCCTTATGTTGAACAGTCCAGTTGCATCAATTGTGGTAAATGTAACAAGGCTTGTCCAATTCTAAAGGAAAAGAACTTTGGGGAATTTAAAACGCAAGCATTTTGTGTCCAAAATCATCAAGATATGTATCGTTCCCAAAGCACAGCTGGAGGTGTATTCGCAGCTGTAGCGTTGCATGTTGTGGAAAATAATGGGGTTGTATATGGAGCGGGATTTGATGATGATATGAATGTAGTGCATAAGTGTGTTGATTCATTAAAGTCCTGGCAGCATAATTTGGATTTATGTGGATCAAAATATGTGCAGAGTGACTTGAAGAACACATTTTCTGAGGTTAAAGCTGATTTACTGACGGGTAAAATGGTACTATTTGCTGGAGCACCTTGCCAGATTGAAGGGCTTCATTCCTACTTGAGCAGAAACTATGAAAATCTTATAACAATTGATTTCGTTTGTTACGGTGTACCATCACCTAAATTATATCGTTTATGGATTAAGTATTGTGAAAAATATTATAAATCTAAAATTGTACGGATTAATTTTAGGGATAAATCATTTGGTTACTCGATTTCAAATTGCAGACTATATTTTAAAAATGAAAGAGGAATAGATAATACTTCGGTTGTTAAATCTTATCTTAGAATGTTTTTTGCTGGATTAATATCTCGACCATCATGCTATAAATGCTATTTTAAGTCAATTGAACG
>JAJXYA010000105.1 GCA_021780795.1 Bacillota bacterium
AATCCAATTTATCAAGTATCTTTTCTTTTCCTTTTTGAAATTTATCTTCCATATTCTCCTCCTACATAAACTTCTTCATTGTAATTTATGATAGGATTAGAAGATTAATACTCAAAATATTTATACTCAAGTGTCTTTTTGCAGTTATTTTTTTAATATACATAATAAATAATAAAAGAACTCAAGATTTTCTTGAGTTCTTTTATTATTTATTATTTAAATATTCTTTAATAATCTGACTTACAAGTTTACCATCAGCTTTTCCTACTACTTTAGGTCTAACAGCTGACATAACTTTTCCCATATCCTTAATGCTATTTGCACCCAATTCTTCAGCTGATTCTTTTACTATTTGTTTTACTTCTTCTTCACCTAACTGCTGAGGAAGGTATTTTAACAAAATTTCTATTTCGGCTTTACACTGATCAACTAAATCTTGTCTATTACCTTTTTCAAATTCAAACATAGACTCTCTTCTTTGCTTGACTTCTTTAGCTAATATACTGATGACTTCATCCTCTTCAAGCTTCCTATTATCAGTTTTTTCAACTAACAATATTGCAGCTTTAGCTGTACTAATTACACTAGTTGTGAACCTATCTTTTGCTTTTAAAGCAGTTTTCCAATCTTCTTGTAATCTATCTTTAATTGCTGACATATTTATACCTTCTTTCAAAAGAAAACATCACTATTTGAACTTTCTCTTTCTAGCAGCTTCTGATTTTTTCTTCTTTCTAACACTTGGTTTTTCAAAATGTTCTCTCTTCTTAACTTCAGAAAGAACCCCAGCTCTAGCACATTTTTTCTTAAATCTTCTTAATGCACTTTCAATTGTTTCATTTTCTCCAACTTTAATTTCTGACATTTACTATCCCTCCCTCCGCTAGCTAATATTAACTCAGCTATGGGCTTAATAACACATGCTATATTATACAATATTAAAATAAACAATGTCAACAATTTAAGAAAAAATATCCAAAGATTTCTAGCTTAAATAATCACTTGACTTTTAACCTGGCGGCCAATGTAAACATCTTCCTCCAAGCACATGAAAATGAAGATGTTTTACACTTTGGTCTCCATTTTCGCCACAATTATTTACAATTCTATATCCGGTATCAGCTATCTTAAGTTCCAATACTAACTTATTAATAACTTTAAATATATGTGAAACAATATCGATATTATTATCATTTAAATCATTAGCACTTTCAATATGTTCTTTTGGTATTACCAAAAAATGCGTTGGTGCTTCTGGATTTATATCATAAAAAGCATATACTTTATCATCTTCATATATTTTTTTGCTTGGAATTTCTTCCTTTGCAATTTTACAAAACAAACACTCTTCCATAAATTCACCTCCCTAAGTTATAAGTGAGAATCCAACTCTTGTATTTGATTATTCGAACTTAATTAACTAACTCTGCTAGCTAACTTACTTATTCATTTAAATACTAGAACTTTTTCTGTAAGTATTTTACATTTCATCCTTCGAACTTAATTAAATTTCGCATATAATTTAACTTCCTTTGGTTCCTGGAACTTACTTGGCGATTTAATATAAGTCAAGTTTCATTTTATACTTTATTATATCAAATTTATATAATTTTTCCAACAACATAATCTCCATTTGCTTCTTCTATTTTACAAGGAATTATTTTGCCGACCATATTCTCATTACCATTAACTATTTCGACTTTCACATAATTTCTAGTATATCCTTCAAACATTCCTGGTTTGTTAGAAATTTCTTGTTCAACCAAAACATCTAAATCTCTTCCAACTAAAGATTCACTAAAATCACATTCATTTTTTGAATTCAATTCTATTAAAGCCTTACTTCTTTTATCTTTAACTGTACCGTCTAGTTGATTAGGCATATCTGCTGCCTTAGTACCTTTTCTTGGACTAAATTTAAATATATGTGTTTTAGTTAACTTGATCTTCTTTAAATATTCATATGTTTCATTAAATTCTTCATCAGTTTCGCCTGGAAAACCAACAATCACATCTGTTGTTATTGAAGCATCATTTAAATTTTCTCTTATTTTATTAACTGCATCTTCATATTCTTTAGCAGTATATCTTCTATTCATTCTTGTCAAAGTCGTATCACATCCACTTTGAAGTGATAAATGGAATTGTGGACATAATTTTTTCATATTCTTCATCTTTTGTATTACTTCATCTGTGAAAAAACTTGGTTCGATAGATCCTATTCTTACTCTTTCTATACCATCCATCTTTTCAATTTCTTCTAATAAAGTTATTAAAGTTATATTTCCATCTAAATCAACACCATAAGACGCTGTGTGAATTCCAGATAAAATTATTTCTTTAAATCCATGTTCACATAACTTCTCTATTTCATTTAATACCTTTTCTGGATCTTTAGAACAAGTTGTTCCTCTTGTATATGGTATTAAACAATATGCACAAAATCTATTACAACCATCTTGTATTTTCAAAAATGCTCTAGTCTTATCTTGATATTCTTCTATATTTAATTCTTCAAATTGCTTGTTTTTAAGAACTTCTCCAACCATTAATTGTGGCTTTTGTTCATCCTTAGCTTTATTTACATAATAAACAATATCACCCTTATTTCTAGTCCCAAGAACAACATCTACACCTTCTATTTTAGATACTTCTTCAGGTGATACTTGAGAATAACAACCGACTGCTGCAATTATTGCATTTTCATTTATTCGTCTTGCTCTTCCTATTATTTGTCTTGATTTCTTATCACTCATATTAGTTACTGAACATGTATTTATAACATAAACGTCAGCGAAGTTTTCAAAATCTGTGACCTCATATCCTTCTCTAATAAACTTTTCTGCCATTGCTTCTGTCTCATAATGATTTACCCTACAACCTAATGTTGCAAAGGCTACGAATTGTTTTCCGTCAATATTCTTCTTGGCTATCTTTTTAACTTCAAATTTATCATTACTTGACCTAACTATTTTCATTTGGTTTTCTCCCATTACAGTAGCTTCCCTCCTAAATCCCCTAGTTCATATTGAACTAGGGCAGTTGCTGTAAATCCAGCTGTTTCTGTACGCAATATTCTATTCCCAAGTGTTACAATATAAGCACCTTGTTCTTTCAACTCATGAATTTCTTCTTCTTCAAATCCGCCTTCAGGTCCTATTAAAATTCCCACATTATCTATATTATCCAAATCTATATTTTTATTATTAAGATAATTCACAAGACTTTTAATACCAAAATCTTCTGCATTTTCATAAGGAATTATAGTCAAATCCATTTCTTTTAACTGATTCAAAGCTTCTTTAAATTCAATAACTTCTTTAACCTGAGGAACAATACTTCTTTTAGATTGTTTTGATGCCTCAAGTGCAATTCTATTTAATCTATCAAGCTTTTTGAATTCACCCTTCAGTTTTACATCAACTCTAGCTGTAATCGTAGGAATAAATTCAAAGACTCCAAGTTCTGTTCCCTTTTGTACTATTAAATCCATCTTTTGCCCTTTAGGCAATCCTTGAAAAAGATGCACTTTAACTTTACTTTCATTATTTATATCTAACTTCTTAGTTATGCTAACTATAACTTCACTTTTAGTTATAGTTTTTATTTCACCTAAATACTCTAACCCTTCACAATTATTTAATACTACTTCTTCGCCTTCAGACAATCTTAAAACCTTATAAATGTGCTTTACATCATCTCCAAGTATCTTTCCCTCAGTTTCAGTAATATTATAAGGCTCTGTAAAAAATTTATGCATACAAACTCCCTCCATTCAGTTAACAAAGAACAATTTTCAGTTAACAGTTAACAGTTAAGGTTGAAATCCTTAAATGGATTTTTTGAATATATTTTTATTAATTATTAACTGATTTTGCTATTATGCAATTCCATTCTCCATCTTTGTTTATTTCTATAATTTCAAAGCCACATTCTGCAAATTTATCTTTAACCATATCTACTCTATCATGAATAATTCCTGATGTAATAAATAGACCTCCATCATTCAAAGCCTTCTTAACGTCTTCTGTTAAAACACAAATAATTTCTGCTATTATATTAGCAACTACTATATCAGCTTTTCCATCTACTACATCTAAAAGGTTTCCTTCTAATACTTCAATATTATTTAAATCATTATAGCTTATATTTTGATTAGATGAATCAACGGCAACAGGATCTAAATCGACTCCTACTACATGTTTAGCTCCAAGCTTTGCAGCAGCTATTGAAAGTATCCCTGATCCACATCCAATATCAAATACTGTTGTGTTAGGCTTCACATACTTATCTAGAGCTATAATACACATTCTAGTAGTTTCATGTGTTCCAGTACCAAATGCCATTCCTGGATCTAATTCTATGATTAATTCCTCATCAGTCTTCGCATATTCTTCCCAAATAGGTTTAATAACAATTTTATCTGTTATTTTGACCGGCTTATAATATTGCTTCCAATTATTTGCCCAGTCTTCTTCATGCATTTTTTTCACTTCTACTTTGCCTTCACCAATATCAAATCCAAGCTCCTTAATTTCTGAAAGCTTTTCTTTTACATATTCAACAATTTCTTCAACCTTATCATCTTGAGAGAAATAAGCTTTAATTACAGCTGCATTTCCTTTGTGTTCTAAAATATTTATATCTGCAAAATCCCAAGTTAATGGTCCTTGTTCTCTTAAAAGTAAATCATCTGGATCTTCAATTGCAATATTTGGGCAATTTAATCCATAAAATATTCCTGATATCGGCTCTAATGCCTCACTTTTTGTTATTACACTAACTTCAATCCATATTCCATCCATGTTTATCATCCTTCCATTAATTCAGTTAACAGTTAACAATTTTCTGATGAAATCTCTTCCTGAGATTTCTAAATTTCTTAGTAGCTTCTATCTCATTTTTCTATATATTTTTTTAGAAATTCATATTCAATCTACATTATAACTATAAATTCTTAAATTCTTAAATTCTTAAATTCTTAAATTCTTAAATTCTTAAATTCTTAAATTCTTAAATTCTTAAATTCTTAAATTCTTAAATTCTAGTAATTGTAATTAGTCTACTTGCACTATTCAACTAATCATTTATAAATATTTTATATCTTACTAGCAATTAAAAATTTAGTTTTTATTCCTTGCTTAGTGAACATTTTTTCATGTTCAGTTTCAACATTCCCTTCAAATTCACTATTATGAAGGTCATAAGTTATATATTGAATTTTAAACTTTGCTTCTTTAAAATATTCAAGGGATTCCTCAAATAATTCATCATCATCTGTTTTAAAATAAATTTCACCTTCATTTTTTAAGAATGTCTTATATTGTTCTAATTGTCTTTTATGAGTTAATCTTCTCTTTTTATGTTTTTCCTTAGGCCAAGGATTACAAAAATTTATGTATATTCTACTTATTAAATCTTCTTCATTTAACATTTCATTAATAAGTCCTATTTCTTGAGCCATTAATTTTACATTATCCACACTTTTATTTTTTTCATTATATGCTTCTTCGATATTCCTTTTAGCTAAGCCTAGAACTTCATCTTTTATATCAATTGCAATATAATTAATATCAGGATTTTCAGATCCATGAACTGCCATAAAAGTTCCTTTTCCACATCCAAGTTCTAAGTATATAGGCTTATCATTTCCAAAAGATTCTCTCCATTTGCCTTTATATTCTTTAGGATTTATAACAAAAAAGTCACAACTATCAAGTTCAGGCCTTGCCCATGGTTTTTTTCTCATTCTCATGTTAATTCACTCCATCTTTTAGGTACTTGAAAGAAAATAACAAGTCAATGATGCGATGTATATTTTGTGTCAGACAAGAAGATATGTTTGCCTCATAGTGGGCCTATTAGGTGAACATACCGACGCAGTATGACACAAAATAGACTAGCATGCTGACTTGTTATTTTCTTGAATGTGCCTTTTCCTTCATAATAATTATACATATAAAAATTTATATTGCAATTTTTATCTAAAAAAAGGTCTTGTGATGTCCATTACAATTCTTATTTAGATATATTCCATGAAATATATCCTAATATGACAATATTCCGAAGAATATTATCATACATTCTTCGGAATATGCCTTAATTATTATTTTTTATATTTATCTACTAATTCTATTAATTCTTCTTCATGTTTTTCAACATAATCATGGAAATTAATATTTCTCTTTTCTAAAAGTAAAGCTAATTCATATAAAAACTCTGGAACCTCTTTTGCAAGTATACAGCCATAAACTTTACCAAGTCTTGCTTTTCTATCTTCGAATGATCCATTTATATGCAGTTCAAAGGCATCTTCTAAATTCCCATCTACCTTTTTACGAGTTCCTGTAAGTCCAATTAATGCTGCTTCATGAATTCCACATGAATTTCCACATCCTGATATGTGAACTCTTGGCAATACATCTTTCTTATATCCTTTTTCTTTGAAGTAATCAATTATAGCATTTAATGTTTTTTGACTTTCTACAATTCCAATCTGACATATTGGTACTCCAATACAAGATACACTTTGTTCTAAATGAGTTTCTCCTCCAAGATCTTGGGTAAGCTCTAGCATCTTCTTTGCTTCTTCACCATTTAAATTTCTAAGATACATTCCTTCTGTCATAGTAAGTCTTATTTGTGCATCATCTGTTTTATCTAAAGCTTCTAAGATCATCTTTAAATCTTTAAGATATATTTGACCTCCAATTGGATGGAAATAAACACTATATAATCCTTTTTGTTTTTGCTCATATAGTCTTTGATGGTCTACGTCTATTTCTTTACCTTCTTTGTTATACTCTTTTGATGATACTTCTAGCTTTAAATTTTCTTTTTCTTTTACTATTTTTAAATGTTCTTTATAGCATTTTATAAAGTCATCTTTACCCATTCTCTCTAATATATATCTTATACGAGCTTTATTTTTATTTTCATAATCTCCTTCTTTTATAAAAAGGCTTATCATTGCATCTACATAATCTAATACTTCACTTGGATCTACAAGTTCATCATATTCTATGCCAATCTTAGAATTTCTTCCAAGTCCTCCACCTAAATAAACTTTAAAATACTTCTTATTATCTTTTACAACTGCTAAAAATCCTAAATCTGTAATATTGCAATGTCCAGAATCCATATTGCTACTTGAGAAAGATACCTTAATTTTTCTAGGTAATTTATATGTATTTATTTGTTTTATAAAATGCTTATTTACAGCTAATGCATAAGGTGTTACATCAAAAGCTTCAAACTTATCAACTCCAGCTAAAGGAGACATTGCAACATTTCTAGGATAATTTCCACCTGCTCCTCTGCTATATACGTCATGTTCTAATGCTTCTCTCATTATTTCACAAACTCCATCTATTGATAAGTTGTGATATTGAATTGCTTCTCTTGTAGTTAAATGAATCTTTTCTAATCCATGTCTTTCTGCCATATTACAAAGCCATTTCATTTGATCAATATCTGTTATGCCTGAGGACGTTCTAAGTCTAATCATAAAACTTTTTTTATTACGCTCTGCATATACACCCATTCCACCAGATGCATGTTTAAATTCTGAAACAGATAATTCACCATCTAAAAATTTATGACCTAATGCTCTAAATCCTTCTATTTCGCCTAATAATTCTTCTTTTAAATTATTCAAATCACTTCCGTCACCAAAATTCCATAAACCTCTATAAAAATATTATTGAATTTAAATAATAAGTTACTTTATTAATGCATTCAAACATCTATGGTTTTGACTTTCTGCAAAAATCAAGTACTAGTATAATTTTAATCCTTATAACTTACCATGAAACTTTTTTATTCTTTTAGGGCTTGCAATGTTATTAATTCTTGGTAACTACCTCCTTTTTATTCATTTGATATTTTTTAAACATCGCCTTTATAACTTTTTTACCTTTTTATATGACTTTTTTACTTTATAAGTATATCAAAAAAAGCACTTACTATCTAGTAACATAAGTGCTTAATTTAGATATCTTATTTATTTTTTACCAAATAGTTTTTTCTTAGGAGCATTAGTTTCATCAAAGTCTTCACCTGATGCTCTCATTAAATCATATAATGCTTCTTTTTGTTCTTTATTCAACGTCTTAGGAATATCAACTACAACTTTTACATATTGATCTCCTTTTCCACTTGAATTAACTCTTTGTATACCCTTACCTTTTAATCTAAACATCGTTCCTGATTGAGTCCCTGCCGGAACGTTATATTTAACATTTCCATCTACTGTAGCTACAGTTATTTCTATACCTAAGGCAGCCTTAGCCATAGAAACATGAGCATCTATATATACGTCATTTCCTTTTCTTGTGAATACTTTTGATGGTGTCACATTAATCTTTACATATAAATCTCCAGGACTTCCACCTCTTAATCCATGTTCGCCTTGTCCTCTAAGTGGCATTACATTTCCTGTATCAACACCTGCTGGTATGTTAACTTTTATATTTCTTGTCTTTCTAACATTACCTTTCCCTCTACAATGTGAGCATGGTTTTTCTATTATTTTACCAGTACCCCTACATGTATCACATGTTGACGTTGAAACAAAGCTTCCAAGAGGAGTTTGTCTTTGTACTCTTACTTGCCCTTGACCCCCACAAGTTGGACAAGTTCTTGTATTAGTTCCTGGTTCAGCACCACTTCCATGGCATTGCTCACAATTTTCACTTCTAGTCACCGATATTTCTTTTTCAGCCCCAAAAACAGCTTCTTCAAAAGTTAATGTTATTGTATACTCAATATCATTTCCTCTTACTGGTCCATTCTTTCTTCTAGCACCTCCGCCGCCGCCACCAAAGAATGATTCAAAAATATCACCAAAACCGCCCATGTCAAAGCCATCGAAGCCTCCGCCACCATAACCACCACTTCCATCAAAAGCAGCTGATCCAAATTGATCATACTTAGCTCTCTTTTCAGGATCTGAGAGAATTTGATAAGCTTCATTTATTTCCTTAAACTTTTCTTCTGCTTCAGCATTCCCTTGATTTTTATCCGGATGATATTTTACTGCTAATTTTCTAAAGGCTCTTTTTATTTCATCATCGCCTGCACTTTTTTCAAGTCCAAGTAATTCATAATAGTCTTTACTTGCCATTTGTATATATTCACCACCTAGTTTAATTTGCTTTAGGTATATGTTAAATATGATTTGTTATTCTCTTCATACACCTTAGAAAAGGGAAGACGAGTTTGCCTTCCCTATCCTATTATATTAGATAATTAGTATTTAGTCACCTATTTATCTTATTTGTCTTATTTGTCTTCGTCTACTTTAAAGTCTGCATCTACAACATTATCATCGTGTGGTGCACTTTGAGCATTTCCAGCTGCTGCATTTGGATCAAATCCTTCACCTTCAGCGCCGCCA
>JAJXYA010000336.1 GCA_021780795.1 Bacillota bacterium
GATCTATTCAAATTCTTTGCTATAACTATTCCCATATCGTTCCCTCCCTATTTACTTCCCGTATAAGATTCATATATTTTTTTTCCGATAATTCTTGCAGATACATTAAATATAAGCACTGCAATTATTAAAACTGCTGAAGCTCCATTAGCTATCTTAGAAGCATCAGGTACCATTCCCTCAGAATTCAGCTTCCATATATACACAGATAAAGTTTCAGCTGGCCTTAATAAACTATAAGCCGAAGCCTTACTGGTTAAGCTTACATTAGCAAAATTCAAAGCTGGTGCGCTCATACCTGCGGTATATAATAAGGCTGCTGCTTCTCCAAATATTCTTCCTGCTGCTAGTATAACGCCTGTTAAAATTTGTGGCATTGCAGAAGGTAATATAACATTTTTAATAGTCTGCCACCTAGTAGCACCTAAGCCTAAACTGGCTTCTTTAACACCCGCAGAGGCTGCTTTAATAGCATTTTCACTAACTCTAGTAAGTCCTGGTAGATTTATTATAGTTATAGCTAATGCTCCAGCAATAAGAGAATATCCCCATTTTGTCATGTTAACAAAAACTAAAAGTCCAAACAAGCCAACTACTATAGAAGGTAGAGATGCCATAGTTTCAATACTCAATCTAATAATATTTAATACCTTGCCTTCTTTTGCGTATTCAGCTAAAAATATTCCAGCCCCCACCCCTAGTGGCACTGTAATTATAAGTGTTACTACAAGCAGCTGTATTGAGTTATATAATTGACGTCCAATTCCGCCACCGGCTTCTCCGATTTTGGGCTCACCAAATAAAAATTTTAAATTTAATGACTGCCTTCCATTATATAGTATATATGCTATGAGGCTTACTAGCAATAGAATTACTAAAGCAGAAACTATATATAAAACTATGGTTGCTATTTTGTCTTTAACTTTAGAGCTCATTATACCTCACCTCTTTTTCCAAGTTTTCTAATTATAAGTATAAATATAAAGGATATTATTAATAATAAAAATGCCATTGACCATAATGCATCATTCCAAGCTGTACCATAGATTGTATTTGCCATATCCATAGTAAGTATGCTTGTTAATGTAGATGTGGTTCCAAGTAACCCCTTAGGGAAGGTGACTGAGTTTCCTATAACCATTTGAACTGCTAGGGCTTCTCCAAAAGCTCTTGCAACTCCTAGTACTATTCCTGTTAAGATTCCACTTTTAGCTGCAGGAATAATTACTTTAATTATAGTTTGCCATCTAGTTGCTCCAAGTCCATAAGATGCTTCTATATAATCTTTTGGTATGGTTTTTATTGCATCTGAAGAAATGCTTGTGATGGTTGGCAAAATCATTACGCTAATAACTAATACTCCTGCCAATAAACTAAATCCAATTCCTCCGAACCAAAACTTAATAAAAGGCACTAATACGCTTACACCTATCCACCCATAAACAACTGAAGGTATTCCTACAAATAATTCCATGGCTGGTTGAAGTACTTTTGTACCAAGTTTTGGCGAAATCACATTCATAAATACTGCTAAAGCTACCCCTATTGGTGCGCTTACTAGCACTGCAAGGAAAGACACTACTGAAGACCCAAGAATAAATATCAAAGTTCCAAATTGAGGAGGTACAGTTTCTCCACTACCCTCTGGATTCCAATTTCCAGAAAATATAAAATGAAATATTGAGTATCCATGCTTTATAAAGGTATTTAAGCCCTTAGTAGTTAGGAATAATATAATTGCAAAAGTAAGAATCACTATAACCATACCACATAACATTGCAAAACCGCGTCCTAAATATTCATTTTTAAGTTTTAAAAATATTGTTTTTATATCATTTTTTTTCATATCATCCTACCTCAAATAATTATTTTAACGACATTTCAGAAGGAAAATCCTATTCCTTGCAGAATTAGGGTCTAACTTCCCTTCTGAAATCGTTAATATTACAGCACAGAAGGTTATGCTTTAATCTAAAATAAAGACTGGTTTTACCCAGCCTTTAGAGAATATTACTCTCTTGTAGCTTTCATATCTGCCATTGGAATATACCCTAATTTTGATATTGATGCTTTCATTTCATCACTTACCATATAATCTAAGTATGCTTTTGTTACTCCTGTAGGCTCACCTTTAGTGTACATATGCTCATATGACCAAATTTTATACGTATCTGTGCTTATATTTTGTGCATTTGCTTCAACACCATCGATTTTTAGTATATCTAAGCCTGCTTTATTAGCTTCATCAGCAAAATAAGATAATGCTAAATAACTAATTGCTCCATCAGTTTGTAAAATTGCTTGTTTAACTGCTCCGCTTGAATCTTGAGTTAAACCAGTTGCTTCTTCCTTACCGTCTAAACCATATTTTATAAATGTTGCTCTAGTTCCTGAAGATTTCGGTCTATTTATAATTGTAATTGCTATGTCAGCTCCGCCAACTTCTTTCCAGTTTTTAATCTTTCCTGTAAATATATCAATTAATTGCGCTTTTGTTAAAGATTCAACTTTAACTTTTGGATTTGTTACTGCTGCGAATCCTATAACACATACTTTATGATCTTTTAAAGCAGCTGCATCTATTCCTTCTTTTTCCTTTGCATATATATCTGAATTCCCTACTTCTACACTACCTTCTAATACTAGTTTAAGTCCTGTACCACTGCCACCACCTTGAACATTTACTGTTGCTCCTGGGTTTTTATCTGCGAAACTTTTAGCACCAAGTTCTGCTAAAGGTTGAAGTGCCGTTGAACCTGCTGCAGTTATTGAACCTGATAATTCGGTTTTTGTAGCTTCAGGTGTTGTACCCGTTTTACCTGTTTCATTTTTACTTGAACAACCCGTGAAAATACCTGCTGTCATTGCAACTGCTAATGCAGCCACCATCATTTTTAAGCTTTTTCTTTTCATTGATAATTCCTCCATTCATTTATTTAAATTGTTTTATTAGCTACTCACTACACTTATAATATTATACCCTCAAAGTTAACTCTCTATTATGCAAAAGTTAACTAAAGTTTAGCTAATGTTAATTAAACTTTACAATGAATAAAAATACCCTATAGATAGACTTTTCTAAACGTCTACCTATAGGGTACATTTTAAATACTACGATAGTTTTATTCTTATTCATTGTATGGAATTTCAACTATAAATTTACTCCCGTTTCCAAGCTCACTTTCCACATATATTTTCCCGTTAAAGTTAAGAACTATATGCTTAACGATAGCAAGACCGAGACCTGTTCCACCTTTTGCTCTAGAACGTGCCTTATCCACTCGATAGAATCTCTCAAAAAGACGTGGAATTTGTTCTTTAGCTATTCCAACCCCAGTATCCACAACCCATAGAACACATCTGTCAGCTTTGCTCTCCATTCCAATACAAACACTATCCCCACTCTCTGAGTAGTTTATTGCATTATCTACTAAGTTAATTAACATTTGTTTAAACCTATCCGCATCACCTATCAATGTTTTTATATTCTGTTCTTGTATTGATAATTGGATTCCTTTTGCATCTGCCGTATTTTTCATTAAATTGTAGACATCTTCTACAATTTTATTTACATTAATTTCTTCTTTTTTAATTTCCTTTTGTTGTTCAATATGTGAAAGCGTTAAAATATCTGTAATTAATCTAGTTAATCTTTCAGCTTCTTCATTGATTATATTTAAAAACTTCTCCTTAGTTTCAGCATCATCAACATATTTTAAAGTTTCTGCAAACCCTTTAATAGATGTTAAAGGCGTTTTAAGCTCATGAGAAACATTGGCAACAAACTGTGTTCTCATTTTCTCTAATTTTTTCACTTCTGTAATATCTTGAACAACAGCCACTGTACCAATATGTTCACTTCTATTGATTATATCTGCAGTTTTTATTCTTAGTTCTCGTTCTTTTGGCCAAACTATCTTTATTTCTTTATAATCATCATCACTTTGATGAAAGATATTTTCTAATTCAAAATCTCTTATATTGTCTAAAAGGTTTTGCCCTATAATATCTTTAGTAATTCCAAATATTTTTTTAGCATATGGATTAATCATTATTACTTTATTTTTTCTATCCACAGCAATTACTCCACTATCCATACTTTGTAAAATAGCCTCTAGCCTATTTTGCTTGTCGGTAACTTCATATAACGTAAATTCTAATTTATCCGCCATCTCATTAAAATTCTTAGCTAATTGCCCAATTTCGCCATCAGATAATATCTTAGCTCTTCTATGGAATTCTCCCTTGCTAATTCTTGAAGTAATAAAATCTAAATCTGTAATAGGTTTTACTATAATATAAGATAATTTTAGAGAAAACCAAATTGACATTGCCGCCGAAAAAATTATTGCTATGATGTAAAACTTAAAATATTTACTACCTAGACCATTTACAATTTTAAGTGGCATGGAACTTCTAATAATAAAACCATCATCGAAAGTAGTTGCAAAATACATCATTGTCTTCTCAGTAGTTTTACTATATCTCACAGAAAATCCACTGCCACTTTTTCTTGCTTCTATTACTTCTTGCCTATTATTATGATTATCCATGGCTTCACCATTTGCATTAGAATCGTAAATAACTTTACCCTTCTTGTCAATATATGTAACTCTTATTTCTGACTTCGATAAGTTCTCCACAAAAAATTTCTCATGATTTCTTAAATTATTACTTTGCAACAAGCTAATTATCATATTATTATTTATTTGGAGCTTGTCTTTCAGATTTTCCTCATATTCATAATTGAAAATAGATACAAATAATACAGTTACTACTACAAATATGAAAATCACAGTGCTTAACAAATATATCACTAATTTTTTTTTCATAGTTAATCTCCAAAATTAAATCTATATCCTATACCCCTAATAGTCTGGATATACGTTGGATTTTTATCATCCTCTTCAATTTTTTGTCTTAGATGTCTTATGTGAACGTCTACAGTTCTTGTTTCTCCTACATATTCATAACCCCATATTTTGTCTAATAAGAAGTCTCTAGTCATAACTCTACCTTTATTTTTTATTAAAATTTCTAGTAGTTCAAATTCCTTTAAGGTTAAATCGACTTTGATTTCGCTTTTAAAAACCTCGTGCTTACTAAAGTCAATGGCTAAATTGCCAGCCTTGAAAGTCTTTTCCACTACCTGAGTAGTGGTTCTTCTAAGTATAGCTTTAATCCTTGCCACTAGCTCTCTTACTGAAAATGGCTTTGTAATATAATCATCTGCACCTAGTTCAAGTCCTATTATTTTGTCTATTTCTTCCCCTTTTGCTGTTATCATTATTATTGGCATATTTGACATATTAGAATCTTTTCTAATTTCCTTACACACGTCTAAGCCATCCATTCCAGGTAACATTAAATCTAGTAACATAAGTTGTGGTAATTGTTCTTTGGCAAGTTTTATAGCATCTATACCATTGTCAACACAAATAACCTTATACCCATTCTTCTCCAAATTAAATTTAATTAACTCCTGTATATGTTCTTCATCATCCACCACTAATATTTTTTCTTCAGCCATGTTAACCCCTCCGTATTTTTTTATACATTTATTGCTTTTATAATCATCTTCCATGCAGCAATATTAACGACTTCAGAAGGAGGTTTAGCCTATTGTAGGCCTCTGGGATAGATAACGTCTATCAATTGTTATTCTCCAGCTGAAGTTTTCTCTTTCTTATAGTATGTGTCCATTTGTATTCCTCTGAGGTAGATAACAATTCTCAATTGCTATCCCCTACTTATAGAAGTGTGGGACTTATCTTCTGATATATCGTTAAGATAAACAAAAGAAAACATCCTTCCTTGTTTATTTTCACTAAATCTATAGGAATATAATTGATATTGTTTATTACAGGCAGTACAAGTATTGGTAGTAATAATATTTTCTTCTTTAATACCTTTTTCCTTAAGTTGTGCCAAAATGCATTTTTCTAAATCCAGTTTATTATTATTACTAATTTTAATATTACTATAAATATCTTCACTAGTAAACTCTTCTACTAATTCCCTGCTAACTTCATAGCAGCAACCTCCGATATGTGGACCAATGTAAACCCTAATATCCTCAGCACTTGAATCATAGTCTTCTTGTAGTCTTTCAATAGTTTTGCTTACAATTAAAGCTTTTGTACCTTTCCATCCACTATGTATTGAGGCTATCACACCTTTCCTAGTGTCTACTAAAATTACTGGAACACAATCAGCAGTAAACACTCCTATAGCGGTTTTGGTTCTATTCGTTATTAAAGCATCTCCATCCTTAATATTTCCATCAAAACTCCAAATTAAGTCACTGTGAATTTGATTTAAATAGCCAATAGCTTGTAAATCATAATGCTTCTTAATTCTTTCTAAATTTTTTAACCCTTCCTCAGTATTTTTATTAAAGTTTAGTTCATCCTTTGCTGTTGAAAACAAAATCACCGCATTATCATACTGAAACTTTATAAATTCATAATTATCAATATTTTCAATCTCCATTACTACACCTCATTTATAATACTTATCTTAAATCATTTACTTCGATGCTACAATATTATCGACTTCAGAAAGAGGTTCATACATACACTAAACCTCCCTTTGTTATATTATCTCATCCCACTTATTGAAGTGAAAGTCTTTTCTCCTTAAATGTTGTTAAAAGCTTTATATTTCTCTAAAATGCAAAAAAAATGCCTAAGGGCATTTTTATTCGTTAGACATTAATTTTCTTATCTCTTCCATAAAGGTATTAATATCTTTGAACTGCCTATAAACTGAAGCAAACCTCACATAAGAAACCTCATCTATATTTTTTAATATACTCATGATGATTTCTCCTATATAGTCAGATTTTACTTCTGTAAGCATTTCATTGTTTAGCTGTTTTTCTACTTCATCACAAATAGCTTCAATTTGCATTCTTGATACTGGTCTCTTTTGACAGGCCTTCATAAGACCATTTAATATTTTTGTTCTGTCGAAATATTCTCTATTAGAATCCTTTTTTATCACTAAAATAGGTATATCTTCTACTTTTTCGTAGGTAGTATATCGTTTAAAACAACTTAGACACTCTCTCCTTCTTCTGGTTGCAATATTATCTTCTGTTGATCTAGAGTCAACTACCTTACTTTCTTCACAGCTGCAATATGGACACTTCAATGTTTTTCACGCCCTTTTCCTAGTATAATTAACAAATACATTAACATTATACACTTTTTCTTATAAATTAAAATAGTTTAAGTATATGAAAATAAATAATTGGTCTAAGATGCAACTATATATATTTTCATGTACCTCATTATTCATTTTCCATATTTATATCACTACCATCTACAAGAATAACATCCACCCCAATTTTTTTTACTTTTTCCCAAGGTATTTCAATGCTATTATTTTTATTGAACCAAGATGACTTTTGAGTTGGAAGTAAAATTGAAATAATTCTATACTCTTCACAATCAACTCTTAAATCTTTGATATATCCCATTTTTGAACCTGAATTTATATCTATAATTTCCATCTGTCTTAAGTTATTTATTGCATACATTAAGCTTTCCATTTTATCCCCCCTAATAAGGCGTTTTCAAAATAAATAGTCACTATGCTAGTTTATTTTTCAGACACCAACACTTTATATTATTTATATTCAATAGTTATTAAAATTATTATTTCTAAGCAAATATTTTTATTCTTAGAAAGGATATTTTTAAAATATTTCTATATAAAAAAAGGGTCCCATTTAAGGACCCTATACATACTTTCTCATATGCTTCAATGCAGTTTTTTCTAATCTAGACACCTGTGCTTGGGATATACCTATTTCATCAGCTACTTCCATCTGAGTTCTTCCGTCGAAGAACCTTAAATTTAAGATTAATTTTTCTCTATCATTTAACTTTTTCATTGCCTCTTTAATCGATATATTTTCAAGCCAACTATCATCTAAGTTTTTAGTGTCGCTTATTTGATCCATTACATAAATCGCATCTCCACCATCATGATAAATTGGTTCAAATAAAGATACAGGGTCTTGTATAGCATCCAAAGCAAATACTACGTCTTCTCGAGGTAGTTCTAGTTCTTTTGCTATTTGAGATACAGTAGGCTCCTTATTGTCTTGATTCACCAATCTATCTCTAACTTGCAATGCTCTATATGCAATATCCCTTAATGACCTACTAACCCTTATAGAGTTATTATCTCTTAAGTATCTTCTTATTTCCCCAATAATCATAGGAACAGCATATGTTGAAAACCTAACATTTTGACTTAAATCAAAATTGTCTATGGACTTGATTAAACCAATACAGCCTACTTGAAATAAATCATCTACGTTTTCTCCTCGATTATTGAAGCGCTGTATTACACTTAAAACCAACCTTAAGTTCCCTTTAATAAATTTTTCTCTACACTCATAATCACCATTTTGCATCCTAAATAGTAACTCTTTCATTTCTTTTTCTTTTAATACTGGTAATTTTGAAGTATTTACTCCACATATTTCTACTTTATTGATCATCATAAGGTCATCATTCCCTTCAGAGTAATTGCATTTAAATTATGTCCTTATGATTTAACTTTTATACTAAAGACAACCTTACACCATTTTATTAATTTCTTTTTTCAATCTTTTTATAATTCTTTTTTCAAGTCTTGAGATATAAGATTGTGATATTCCAAGCATATCAGCCACTTCCTTTTGTGTTTTTTCTGTGGTTCCATTTAAACCAAATCTTAATTGCACAATTTCTTTTTCTCTTGAATTTAAACGCTGCATAGCAAGCCAAAGTAATTGTTTATCTACATCATCTTCAATAATATTGTAAACCACATCATTGTCGGTTCCAAGAATGTCTGAAAGTAATAATTCATTACCATCCCAATCTACATTCAAGGGCTCATAAAAAGAAATTTCTGTTTTGATTTTACTGTTCCGCCTAAGATACATTAAAATTTCATTTTCAATACATCTTGAAGCATATGTAGCTAGCTTAATTTTTTTTTCAGGATCAAAAGTATTAACTGCTTTTATAAGACCTATGGTTCCTACCGAAATTAAATCTTCAACATTTACGCCCGTATTTTCAAACTTCCTTGCTATATATACTACTAGTCTTAAATTTCTTTCAATTAAGGTAGCTCGCACCTTTTTATCTCCTGTATCTAATCTAACTACTAATTCATCTTCTTCATCCTTCGTTAAAGGAGGTGGTAGTGCATCGTTCCCCCCTATATAAAACAAATTTTTTGAAAATACTTTGAATTTAAC
>JAJXYA010000438.1 GCA_021780795.1 Bacillota bacterium
ATCTTATGAAAATTATTTGAAAAGTAGAAAGGATGTTGTGGATGTAGCGAGTATCGTAGGAGATACAAGCAGTAGTGGAGGTGGAGTTTTATCAAATCAAGGTTCAAACATAGGAGCCTTTACTATAGTTTTAAATCAAAATGAAGATATAAATAAAGCAGTAAGTGAACTTCAAAAGGAAGCGAAGTCTTTTAGCAGTAATGGTGAAAGTATGACAGTAACACCACAAAGTACAACAGGAACCCAGGCAGACAATGTTCAAGTTATTATAAATGGAAATAATACTAGTGATATTACAAAGGCGGCTGGGTTAATTACCGATAAACTAAAGACGATGAGTACATTAAGCAATGTTACTAATAATATCTCTGAAACAAGAGAACAAATATCTATAACGGTTGACCCAAATAAAGCAGCACAAAATGGCTTGACACCAGCTACTGCAGCACAGCTTTTAACTAGCTATTTAGGTTATAATCAGGTTGCTACAATAGATAATGGTAGTGGTAGTAATTCTAATACAATTAATGTAATGCTTGGTTTTGATTCTCAGGATATAAATAGTGTAGATAAGATTAAAAACCTTATAATACAAGGCTCCAGTGGTGACGTAAAGGTTTCGGATATTGCAAATGTAGAAGAACAAACAGGCCCAGCCACTATTTCTGAGCTTGATCAAAAACAATATGCTGAAGTAGATGCTGATATTAATATAAATGATACAAGTAAAGTTACGAAGGATGCCCAAAGTGAAATAGACAGCATAAGTAAGAAGCTTCCAGCAGGGGTAACTTATGAACTTCAAGGAAGCAACAAAAGTATAAGTGATGGCTTTTCTCAAATGGAAATGGCTATGGCTGTAGCTATAATGCTTGTATATATTATAATGGTTATTACCTTTGGAGAACCAAAAACACCTTTTGCAATTTTATTTTCTTTGCCTTTTGCAGGAGTAGGAGCAATTTCAGCATTGTTTATAGCAAATGAGCCATTAACAGTTTCAGGAATGATTGGTATGTTAATGCTTATTGGAATAGTTGTAACTAATGCTATAGTTCTCCTTGATAGGGTTAAGACTTATAGAAAAGTTGGAATGGGAGTTAGAGAGGCTCTTCTTGAGGCAGGAGCAGTAAGATTAAGACCTATACTTATGACAGCATTATCAACGGTTATGGCTCTTATACCTTTAGTGCTTGGGTTTTCACATGGTAACCTAATTTCACAGGGGCTTGGCATAGCGGTTATGGGAGGACTTGTTTTTTCAACAATATTGACGCTAATTATTGTTCCAGTTATGTATAGCATACTTAATTGGAAGGAAGAATAACCTCCTTCATTGTCAATTATCAATTAAGTTTATATTTTTAATTACAGAATCTAAAATTCCAGGGAAACGCTTTTCTAATTCTTCTTTGCGAAGAGATAGGAATCTTTGTTTCCCTTCTATTCTTACATTTATAATTCCTGCTTCTCTTAATACTTTAAAGTGGTGAGATAGTGCGGATTTTTGCAAGTTTACGTTGCAACAAGAGCAAGTAATCTCACATTCTTTTGATAAGCTTTTTATTATTTCAAGCCTAACTGGATCGCCTAAGGCATTTAAAATTGTTGGTAAATTAAGTTGCTCAATGTTTGGATGGAGTATATCTCTCAAGGTGGCTTCCTCCTATAATTTATTTTCTTTATGGATATAATAAATTTATAGTTGAATTATATCATAAAATATGATACATTTAAATAGTTCAATTATATTTGAACTATTTAACTTAAAACGAGGGGGAAACATAAAATGAATGAAGTTTTAAAAGCAATAAAAAGCAGAAGAAGTGTTAGAAATTATAAAGCAGATCAAATTAGTAAGGAAGATTTAGATTTGATAATTGAAGCAGGAATTTACGCACCTACAGCTCATAATGACCAACCTTGGCATTTTACTGTAATTCAAAATTCTGAAATGCTTGATTACATTAACGAAACAGCAAAAGAAGGTATGTCAAAATCAGATATTGAATGGGTTAATAAGATGGGTAAAAATCCAAATTTCCATGTGTCATATCATGCACCAACTTTAATTATAGTATCTGGTAAAGAAGAAGGTATGGCTTGGCAAACAGATTGTGCTGCAGCAATACAAAACATACTATTATCAGCAGAAAGCTTAAATATAGGTTCTGTATGGCTTGGATTAGTAAGTTTCTTTTATGAGCATGAAGGTGCAGCAGAAAAAATTGGAATACCAGAAGGTTATAAACCATTTTATGCCGTTGCTTTAGGTTATAATGCCAGCGAAAAAGAGCAAGCTGCACCAAAGAGAAATATGAATGTAGTTAATTATATTAGATAATTGTTATTTTAAAAATATTTTAAGCATTTTTAAGGTATGACTGGAGTTTAATGAATTAGGTATAGCCACTAATACGTCATTATCATTTTTAAGGTCAAGGTTATTTATTATATTGAGGTTTTTGATGTATATCCCATAAACAGCTGTTTTACCTTTTGAATTAGTTTTAGTTAAAAGGTTATATTTTGATAGTGGAAGAGAAGAAAATCCATTTATAGAATCTAAGTTTGAAAATATGCCTGTAGAAAAATTAGCATCAAAAAACTTTTTACTTACAATAGCCATATCTATTTCTCCAGTTGCTATTTCTGTGCTCAACTTGTTTGCAACATTTAAATTGCTTTTTATATTATCGTTAGTTATAAATATTGTATCTAAATTAATTATATTTTTAGGGTCGTTACTTAATATTTCTTTGTTTAGATCCTTTGATACAGCATATAAAGTATTAGAACTAATGTAGTTTCCAATATAAGTTATTTGGAAAAATTCATTTTTCTTTGTAATTTGTGTATAGATGAATGAGCTTATAAATAAAATTAATATTATTATAGAAAAAATATGAATTTTATAATAATCCCAAATATACGATAGTCTTTGATTAGAAGGCATATCTTTTAGTTTGCTAAAAAGTGATGATTTTTTCATAGTGGTACTCCTTATATAAAATGTATGATATTGATTAATTATAACATCAAAATTTGTCGATAGAAAATAGTTTAAGGAAGAATTTATTAGAAATACTGAATTATCAGAATATTTTTAATGATTTTATTGACATTAAAAAATATATAAACTATCATAATATTATAGCAACAATATTTCTAAATTATAAGGAGGAAACAAACATGAAAAAATTATTTAAATGTACAGTTTGTGGGTATATAGCTGAAGGGGAAGTAGCACCAGAAAAATGTCCTAAATGCAATGTTGGTGCAGATAAATTTGTAGAATTAAGTGGTGAAGACGCTGAAAAAATTTATTCAGCAGATCGAACAAATGATATACATATGGAAATAATTGCACTAGCAAGCAAGATAGAAGCTCTTTGTAAGGAAGGAATAGAAATTAATCTTGACCCAAATTGTTTAGGAGCATTTAATAAAGCTAAGAATGAAGTTTGGGTTATAAAGCAAAGATCAAAAGCAGAGATTGCAGGTCATGTTGGAAAAGGAAAATGGTAAAAAAATCAGTGGAATCTATATGAAAAAGTATAGATTCCACTTTTACTTTGTTAACAACCTCACTTCTTACTAAAATTTTTAAATTTTCCGATTCCATCTAAAGCATTAACAGCACACATAAAGTAAATAGGTGTAAAGTTCATAAAATATCTAGATTTAACTTCCCATAGCATAAAAAATAATACCATGCCCATAAAACATAAATTCACAAGCAGTCCTTTAGTTATTTTTTTCTTAAAAACTTCACATATAAAGGAAATAAATATAAGAATATACATTCCACCAATAAAAATTGTTATATATGTATAAAACAAGTTGTAATGTTTTCCGTCTTCTAAAATATAGTCATAAATCCATGTTTTTTTCTCATACCATGACAATTGTTCACTTTCTGCAAACTTTCCATCGGCCAAGGAAAGACCTACTTTATCGAATTCAAAGTTTAAGTAATTGGGTAAACTATTATAACTTTTTATTCGCTTTATAGCCATATTTATTGTAGCATTTGTTTTTGCAGCTTCAGTTTTAAAGCTTAAGGTATAATCTAAGTCTTGTTGCCTAAAGCCACCATTACCAATGGAAGCCATCATAATCCAATGGGTTACCGGGACTTGAAGCTCATTTTTATGGGATGTATCAATCCAACTACAATGATTTATATACTGAGACCAAATAAAGTTAATGCTGCTGAGAGAAAAAATCATTACTAATAGTAAACTAATTTGTCTGAAATTTTTTATCGTCAATATGAAATATATAACTACTGCAACCAAAAGGACATAAAGGCTACCTTTTAATAATATTCCAAGTGCCAAAATTATGCCTGTCAAAGAGCTATAAATGATTTTATTCTTTCTATCTTTAGCTTCTTGAAGTTGAAGGAGTAAAAAAATTGAACAGGACGTAAAAGGCATAGAAAGTGTATCAGTATAATATCTATATGCATTAATGTAGTAAGGAAGAAAAAAGGAGGAAAGAATTAGATACATAAGAGCACCTGAATTTTTCCATACTTTTTTGCAAGAAAGAAAGCCGAATAAAATGGTTAAAAATATCATAACCACGTTTAGAAGACTGCCCATAAAATTGCTCAAATTACTTCCGACAAAAATTCCAGCAAAAGATAAAAGTTTATAATAGCATAAAAGAAAAAATAGTATAAATTGATTGTTGGGATAAATTACAAAATAATCATTATTAGATGTATGTGTAGACCAAGCACAAGTCGTATATTGGTTTATTACAGTACTTATGTGACCATATTTGATAATTTCCCCCACGCTATAATATACTGTTCCTAAATCGTTTAGCGGTTTTGATAACATTATGTATGAGGTATAAGTCATTGAAATAATCATAAATATACTAAAAAGTAATAGAAATAAGTACATTTGTCTGTTCGTTAAATTGTCAATTTGTGTCTTAAAACGTATAAACAACACTATTAAGGTAACTACCATCACAATTGAACCAAAAGTAATTACAATTAGGTTGTTAAAATTTCTATATGTATAAACAAATGTAAAGAATAAAAAAATTATTCCGAATATGTGTATGAATTTATTTGAAAAATTTTGAATATGCAATTTAGAAGTAATCATAATGGGTCCCTTTCGATACATATTTTCCTTAGTATTTAAAAGTATAGTTTTCATCAGTAGTGTAACCTTGTTTTCTAATTTTAATTTATAAATAATATTGATTAAAGTTTGTTATAAGATATACTTAATTAATTTTAATTTTACTATAAAAGTTATAAAAATGCATTATGGTTAATGTATATTGTTGATTAAATTTTAAAGCAGAATACTTTTCACTTATAAAATGAATTTTAATAAAAAAAGTTCTTGACCTTAACGCTACGTAAAGGTGTATATTAAGGTTGTTAAAGGGGGCACATGCAAATTTAGCCAAAATGTATGTTTGTGATGAAAGATTTAAAGCATATTATGACAAAAATCAACCTGGTCTTGCACAATTTCTAAGAGATTCTGTATTAATTTATACAGGAACAAAAGAATAAAAAATATTTTTATAGCGGCTGTAAAAAGGTCGCTATTTTTTTGTTTTTGTAGTATAATATGGGTATCAAAAAGTTGTCGCAATATTATGGAAATTGAAAAGGGGATGTTGTACATGAGTGTTTATTTAATGGTCATTTACATTATTGTCGCTATTTCAGTTTTGGCTATTGCATATTTCATCAAATACGTCTTTTCTGAAGAAAAAGGTACTAAAGAAATGATTGAGATTTCTGAAGCTATTAAAGCCGGTGCAATGGCTTTTATAAAAAGGCAATATAGAACAATTGGAATGCTCTCAATTTTAGTACTTGTTGTAATCGTTTTCTCGAATTATTTTGGTAACCTTTCCAAGGGATCAAATGAAGCTCTTTATATCGCATCTAGAATTGGAATAGCTTTTATTATTGGTGCAATTTGCTCTGCTGTATCTGGGTATATAGGAATGTATATGGCTGTAAATTCTAATATTCGAGTTGCTGCTGGTGCAAAGAAAGGTCTTAATACCGCACTTCAAATCGCTCTTAAAGGTGGAGCAGTTACTGGTTTATCTGTAACAAGCTTATCGCTTTTAGGTGTAACTTCACTATTTTTAATTTATGGAGGAATTTCTGGTGATGCTAATGTTATAAAAGATGCACCTTCACTTATTGTTGGTTTCGGTTTTGGAGCATCATTTGTAGCATTATTTGCTCAATTAGGAGGAGGAATATATACTAAGGCTGCTGATGTTGGAGCAGATTTAGTGGGAAAGGTTGAGTCTGGAATACCTGAAGATGATCCTAGAAATCCAGCAGTTATAGCAGACTTAGTAGGTGATAACGTAGGCGATTGTGCTGGAAGAGGAGCAGATTTATTTGAATCTATATCTGCAGAAAATATTGGTGCTATGATATTAGGTGTAGGGCTTTATTCTGTATTTGGAATTAAGGGAATACTATTTCCGCTAGTAGCAAATGTATTCGGCATATTAGCATCAATTATTGGTGTTTTAATGGTTAAAGTAAAGGATGACTCAGCTGATCCGATGGCAGCTTTAAAAAATGGTTACGTTATAACTTCCGCAATCAATCTTGTATTTTTATTTTTTATAGTTAACAACATGCTTAGCAGCAAGGGAATAAATACTACTTACTTATATATCGCAGCAGTGATAGGTGTATTACTAAGTTATGCTTTTGTATTAATTACTGATTACTATACCTCAATTAATAAAAGACCAGTAAAAGAAATTTGTAATGCTTCCAAAACTGGACCAGGAACAAATGTAATAATGGGATTATCAATGGGAATGGAATCAACTGCATTGCCAATAATAGCGATTACCCTAGCAATTTTTGTTACGTACAAGCTAGGAGAAGCAGCACTTCCTGGAGTTAGCAATGCTGGATTTTATGGAACAGCAATAGCTACAATGGGAATGTTATCTGGATGTGCTTATATACTAGCAATGGATACTTTTGGACCAATAACAGATAATGCTGGTGGAATTACAGAAATGTCTGGTGCACCAGAAGAGCTTAGAGTAGTTACTGATAGGCTTGATGCTTGTGGAAATACAACAAAAGCGTTAACAAAAGGCTATGCAGTAGGTTCAGCAGCACTTGCAACCTTCTTACTTTTCTCAGCCTATTTAGATCAAGTGAAAAAGCTTTTAAATAAACCTGCATCTGCATGGATATCTATTGATATAGGAAAACCAGAAGTATTTATAGCAGCATTTTTAGGAGTTATGTTAGTTTTCTTATTTAGCTCAGCTGCAATGAGAGCTGTTGGAAAAGCAGCTCAATATGTAATTTTAGAAGTAAGAACTCAATTTAAAGAGATTCCTGGAATAATGGAAGGGAAAGCAAAACCTGATTATGCTAAATGTGTGGATATAGTAACTAAAGGGGCTTTAAAAGAAATGATATTGCCTGGAATATTAGTAGTTTCTGTACCTATAATAGTAGGAGTACTTCTTGGAAAAGAAGCTGCAGGAGGTTTTTTGATCGTAACTACTATTTCTGGAGTTATAATGGCATTATTTTTAAATAATAGCGGAGGCGCTTTTGATAATGCTAAAAAATCTATTGAACTAGGACAATTAGGTGGAAAAGGCTCAGAAGCACATAAAGCCAGCGTAGTAGGAGACACAATAGGAGATCCCTTTAAAGATACAGCAGGCCCATCACTACATGTATTAATAAAACTAGTAACCACCTTAACACTAGTATTTGTAGCTTTATATAGGTAATTTATTAGCAGTGTGCCATATTTTATATTTCAACCGTAAAATTTATAGCTTGTGAACAATAAAAAAATAAGGGGCTGTCGTTTTGAAAATGTGCGACAGTCCCTTATTTTTATTGATAATTTATAATTATATGCTTAAGTATAATCTGGTTTACTTATTATTAACAAATATTCAAAAGATGAATAATATAATTAGTGACAAGATACATTTTAAAAAGCAGTAAACTTAAGTTAACAAAGGGAGGAATATTTATGGGGCATCATAGACACTGCTGTACTACTACTTGCTGTAAATGCAGATGCATAGAGCAGCCTTGCTGTGATAATGGATGCAATTTTGGTTTGCTTTCAAATTGCGGTGTTGGCTGTGGCTATGGAGCTGGCGGCGGAAGCTGGTTATGGATATTAATAATTATTGTTTTCTTTTTCTGTATAGGTGGGAGAAGAAGATCCTATTAAAGTATTGGCTTATAAGTGCTGTTGCAAAGTATTTTTAACTCTGCAACAGCCCTAATTATCTAGTATTTCCTAGTATCATTCCAACAAAGTATGGGGCAAGCCAAATAAGCCAAATAAAAATGCTGAATTTATGGAAAACCTTCTTAGTTTTTAAATCATCTTTAAGGAGTACAAATGTTGCAAAAGAAGCATGAAGTAGCATTAATACAATAGCAATAGTACCAGTAAAGCTATGTATTGTCCTAATTAAGGCTTCATTTTCATGAAGTTTTATTCCATCAGCAATAGTGCCCATTGTAATGGTTCCTAAACAATCAAATAAAAAACCAAGCCAAAATGTAATAACATGGTTTTCATTCAATATGCCAGCTTTTCGCTCTGAAAATACCCCAAGGGTATAAAAAATTAAAGCTAAAGTAATTGAAATAATTGCAAACAGTAGTCTTGAAATCATTTTTGCTTTCTCTCTTTTCAATAATATGATTATATTTTATAAATATTATATATTTATAAAGATATTACGTAATGTTTCTTCAAATAATATATTTGTAACAAAAAAATCAATTGACAGAACAAAGTCATAGTAATATAATGATATTAACAAATTGATAATAACAAAGAGGTAATAACTATGGATGGCTCAAATAAAATTAATAAAAAAGGAATAACAGAAGAACAATTCTTAAAAAACTATAATTCAGAAAAGTATGAAAAGCCTTCTGTTACGGTAGACATGCTCGTCTTCACTGTAATGGAAGAAAAAAAGAAAAATTATAGAAAACTATCGGAAAAAGTATTAAAGTTGTTAATGATTAAAAGAGCAGATCATCCATTTATTGGAGAATGGGCTTTGCCAGGTGGATTTGTAGGAATTGAAGAAAGTTTAGAAGAAGCTGCACTTAGAGAACTTAAGGAAGAGACAAGCATAGATGGAATTTATATGGAGCAGCTTTACAGCTGGGGGGATGTACATAGGGATCCTAGAACAAGAATTATAA
>JAJXYA010000358.1 GCA_021780795.1 Bacillota bacterium
AATTCTAATTTCTCTTCCAGCCTGAATGGCATATGACTTTTCTACGCCTTCGTAAGAATTTGATATTTCTTCTAATTTTTCTAAACGTTTAATATACGCTTCTAAGGTTTCTCTTCTAGCACCAGGCCTTGCAGCTGATATAGCATCTGCTGCTTGAACAAGTATAGCTTCTAACGATTGAGGTTCAACATCTCCATGATGTGCTGATATAGCATTAACTATTATAGGAGATTCATGATACTTTTTAGCAACTTCAGCACCAAGTATAGCATGTGGTCCTTCAACTTCGTGATCTACAGCTTTTCCTATATCATGAAGTAAACCTGCTCGTTTTGCGATTGTTGGATCAATGCCAAGCTCAGAAGCCATAAATCCTGCCAAATATGATACTTCAATAGAATGTTTTAAAACATTCTGACCATAACTTGTTCTGTATTTAAGCCTGCCTAAAAGCCTTATTATTTCAGCATGTAATCCATGAACACCAGTTTCAAATGTAGCTTGTTCGCCTTCCTCTTTGATATCATTTTCAACTTCTTTTTTAGCTTTTTCAACCATTTCTTCAATCCTAGCTGGATGTATTCTACCATCCAATATTAGTTTTTCAAGTGCTATTCTAGCAACTTCTCTTCTTATAGGATCAAACCCTGAAAGAATCACTGCTTCTGGTGTATCATCTATTATCAAATCAATACCAGTAAGAGTTTCCAATGCTCTTATGTTTCTACCTTCTCTACCAATAATTCTACCCTTCATTTCATCGTTTGGTAGGGCTACAACATAAACAGTAGATTCGGCAACATGATCGGCAGCACATCTTTGAATTGCACATGTTATTATTTCTCTAGATTTTTTGTCTGCTTCCTCTTTTGCCTTTGCCTCTACTTCTTTTATCATAACGGCTGCTTCATGCTTAATTTCTTTACTGATTTCATCAAGCAATATTTGTTTAGCTTCTTCAGAAGAAAGACTAGATAACTTCTCAAGTTCTTTTCTTCGATTTTGATATAATTCTTCTAAATTAACTTCTTTTGCCTCTAGTGCACTTTCACGTGCGTTTAAAGATTCTTCTCTTTTCTCAATAAGTTCACTCTTTTTATCAAGAGCTTCTTCCCTTTGAAGATTTCTTCTCTCTAATCTTTGGATTTCTGTTCTTCTTTCTCTTGATTCCTTTTCAAAATCAGTCCTAAGCTTGTGAACTTCTTCCTTTGCTTCAAGAATAGATTCCTTTTTCATTGATTCGGCTTCTCGTGTAGCTTTTTCCAAAATACCTTTAGCTTCTTCATCAGCTTTTGCAATTTTAGCCCAAGCATGATTTTTTCTAAAATATAATTCTATAGCTACTATGATTATAGCTGTACATGCAATGATTAAGGCAATCATAACTCTACTATCCATTGCCGAAACACCTCCTTTGCTTTTCTCTCGTTATATGTCTATCTAATATAAGAAAGCTAGAAAAGGTGTCATATTTATTCAATTGGCAATTATTTGAATATGCTAAACCAGTATTTGTATACCATTTAATTTTATATTAATTTATTATCGCTGTCAAGCTGATAAAAAGCATAAGATTTGACTTCGTTAAATTAAATCTTATGCTTTTTAAATTGCTATACAACTTCATTCTTTTTTGAAGATTTTTTTTCTTCAGCTGGTGCTTTTGCAGGTTCTTGGAGTTCAGCTAAAGGAAGCTCATATTTTTCTCTAATCTTATTTTCAATTTCTAATCTCAATTTAGGATTATCTTTCAAGTATTGTTTAGAATTTTCTCTTCCTTGTCCAAGTCTTACGTCTCCATAAGAAAACCATGCTCCACTTTTTTGGATTATCTCTTCTTTAACACCAGTATCTATTACATTACCTTCTTTTGATATACCTTCGTTATACATAATATCAAATTCAGCTTGTTTAAATGGTGCTGCAATTTTGTTTTTTACAACTTTAAGTCTAGTTCTATTTCCAATAACTTCTTCTCCAGATTTTATCGATTCTATTCTTCTAATGTCCATTCTTACTGAAGCATAAAACTTTAATGCTCTACCACCTGTAGTTGTTTCAGGGTTACCAAACATAACTCCAACTTTTTCTCTAAGCTGATTAATAAATATAGTTACACATTTTGATTTGTTAATAGAACCTGTAAGTTTTCTAAGTGCTTGAGACATAAGTCTTGCTTGTAAACCAACATGGGAATCTCCCATTTCTCCTTCTATTTCAGCTTTAGGAACTAATGCTGCCACGGAGTCAACTACAATTACATCAATAGCATTTGACCTTACTAAAGCTTCTGCGATTTCTAGTGCTTGTTCACCTGTATCTGGCTGAGATACGATTAAGTTTTCAGTATCAACACCTAATACTCTTGCATAGGATGGGTCTAACGCATGTTCTGCATCAATAAAGGCAGCTGTACCTCCATTTTTTTGTGCTTCAGCAATAATATGAAGTGCCACTGTAGTTTTACCTGAAGATTCTGGTCCGTATATTTCTACTACCCTACCTCTTGGTACTCCACCAATACCCAATGCTATATCTAAAGATAGACATCCTGTTGATATTGAGTCTACGTCTAAAGAACTATGTTCTCCTAATTTCATTATTGAACCTTTACCAAATTGTTTCTCAATCTGACCAATAGCAGCTTCTAAAGCTTTTAATTTTTCATTATCCATTATAAATTCCCCTAAGGGTTCACCAACCTTTCAATTGAACGAACGCATGTTCTGTATTAATTATATAATATTATCCTTTTAAGGTCAACTGTATAAAAAAAATAAAATGTTTTTCTATAATTATATCCCAAATTATGAAGCTTTAATCACTTATCTGTAGCAAATACTTGTTTGTTTTTAACAAAAAATTCTAATCCAGAAATAACAGTAACTATAGTAGCAAGACCAATAAATAAATCAGTTAACAATCTCATTATACTTACTATGTCGAAAGAATAATATAGCTTAACTGTTGTAATATCAACATTTACAAGAGCAATAATTATTGCAACTATTTGAATTACGGTTTTAATTTTTCCCCACCAACTGGCCGCAATAACTATACCATCAGATGCAGCAACAGATCTAAGACCAGTTACAGCAAATTCTCTTGCAATAATTATTACTGCTACCCAGCTATAAATAGTTCCAAGTTCAACTAAAGATATGAGTGCAGCAGATACTAAAAGCTTATCTGCTAAAGGATCCATCAATTTACCAAAACGAGTTATTTGATTTCTACTTCTAGCAATGTATCCGTCTAACTTATCAGTCAAGGCTGCAATAATGAAAATTCCTGTTGCAATAGTTATCCCATAGGGAATACCTTTAATGTCAATAAAAATTAAAAATACAGGGACTAAAATTATTCTAAGAACTGTTAATCTATTTGCAAGATTCATCACACACAACCCCTATTAAATCATATTCTAAGCTTTTTATTATTTTAACTTTCACAAAAGTTCCAGCTTCTACTGTTTTGTCGCTCTTAAAAAATATTTGACCGTCAATTTCTGGAGCCATTTCAAAGCTTCTTCCATAAAAATAATCCTCATTTTTACCTTCAACAACAACTTGGTATATATTACCTAGCTTATTTTCATTAATTTCTTTTGAGATTTGCTGTTGAACTACCATTAAAGCTTCTTCTCTTTCTTCTTTGATTTCCTCTGAAATTTGATTTTCCATTTCAGCGGCTAAAGTTCCTTCTTCTTCAGAATATTTAAATACTCCAAGTTTATCAAATCTAACTTCCTTAATGAAATCTAACATTTCATTAAAATTTTCTTCTGTTTCTCCAGGAAATCCTACAATTAAAGATGTTCGAAGGACAAGATTATTAATTTCTTTTTTCATTTTGAAAATATTGGACTTTATTTCTTCTTTTCTAGTTCTTCTTCTCATAGCTTTTAAAATATCATTACTAATATGCTGAATAGGCATATCGATATATTTGCAAATTTTTTCATTGCTAGCCATTTCAGCTATTAATTCGTCTGTTATTTCTTCTGGATAGCAATATAAAAGTCTAATCCAGCTTATTCCGTCTATTTTTGATATATCATTTAAAAGCTTTGGTAAGGTTTTTTTGCCATATAAATCTACTCCATACTTTGTAGTATCTTGTGCAACTATAATGATTTCCTTAACGCCTTCCTTAGCTAGTGAAGTACATTCTAAAATAATATCCTCACTTTTTCTGCTTCTATATTTCCCTCTAATTTTAGGAATAATACAATATGAGCAATTGTTATTACAACCTTCTGCAATTCTTACATAAGCACTAACCTTTCCTGTAGAAATTACCCTTTTACCTTCATTTATATTTTCATCGCTATAATTGCATAAAAATTGTTTTTTACCTTCATTTAAATAATTATTGATTATTTCATTTAAATATTTATAATCATTTACTCCAAGTATAGCATCTAATTCCGGCATTAGATTTTCCAATTCCTTACCATACCTTTGTGTAAGGCATCCTGTTCCTATTAACATTTTACACTTAAACTTACTTTTGTATTCCGCCATCTCTATAATTGTATTTATAGATTCTTGTTTTGATGCTTCTATAAAGCCACATGTATTTACTAAAATTATTTCCGCATCCTTAGGGTCATTCACAATTTCAAATTTATCTTGAACACTCCCTAGTATGGTTTCCGAATCTATTCTATTTTTGTCGCAGCCTAAGCTTACAATTCCAAACCTCAGTTTATCCACCTAAAATCCTCCTAGTATATATTAATAAAACAATTGTAATTCTAAAATTGTTTTTAAACAATAACTTATTATAAAATTTCAAAAAATATTCAAACTAATTTAGGAAATAAAAAGCCGAAATATTTCCCAGGTAATATTTTACTTAATTGTCATCTTTGCCTATCAGAATATTTCTTGGTTTACTTCCATCCCTTTTAGAAATAATATTTTTTTGCTCCAATTGCTCCATAATTCTTGCAGCTCTATTGTATCCAATTTTTAATTTCCTTTGTATAAATGAAGTAGATGCTTGTCCGTATTCTACTACAAACTTCACCGCCTCATCAAAAAGTTCATCTTCGTCGTCAGAATTATCCGCTTTTGTTACATTGTTATTTATTTCCTCAATAATTTGTTCTTCGTATTTTGCTTCTTCACTTTGATTTTTTATAAATGAAACTACTCTTTCAACTTCCTCTTCTGAAATGAATGCCCCTTGTATTCTTATAGGCTTAGCTTCACCTAAAGGATAGAATAGCATATCACCTTTTCCTAAAAGTTTTTCCGCACCTGACATATCTAATATAGTCCTTGAGTCGATTTGGCTAGATACTGCAAAAGATATTCTAGAAGGAATATTAGCTTTAATTACACCGGTAATAACATCAACAGAAGGCCTTTGTGTTGCTATTACTAGATGCATTCCTGCTGCTCTAGCCATTTGTGCTAATCTACCTATGTAATCTTCAATATCATTTGGGCAAACCATCATTAGATCTGCAAGTTCGTCTATTATCATTACAATCCAAGGAAGTTTATTATCAATTTTGCCCTTTTCATAAAGTTCATTATAGCCTTCTATATTTCTCACATTATTATCAGCAAACATTTTGTATCTCTTTGTCATTTCATTAACAGCCCAATTTAATGCTCCAGCGGCTTTTTTAGGATCAGTAACAACCGGTATCAATAAATGTGGTATTCCGTTATAAACACTAAGTTCAACTACCTTTGGATCGATCATCAAAAGCCGTACATCCTCTGGTGAATATTTGTACAAAATACTTATAATTAATGTGTTAATGCACACACTTTTTCCTGAACCTGTGGCTCCTGCAATCAAAACGTGAGGCATCTTTGCAAGATCTGCTATTACACAATTTCCGCCAATGTCTTTACCAAGACCTGCTGCCACTCTGCTTTTAGAATTAAAAAAAGCTTCAGATTCTAATACTTCCTTTAAATATACAGGTGTTAATTCTTTATTAGGAACTTCTATTCCGATTGCAGCTTTTCCAGGTATTGGAGCTTCAATTCTAACACCTGAAGATGCTAAATTAAGTGCTATGTCATCAGAAAGATTTACTATTTTGCTAACCTTTACTCCTGAATTCGGCTGCAGTTCATAACGAGTTACTGAAGGCCCTCTAGTAACTTGCAAAACTTTAGCTTCCACACCAAAGCTACTTAACGTATCTGTAAGCTTAGTAGCACTAGTCAAAAGCTCTTTTTTATCTCCATTTTTCATTTTGGACTGCTCATTATCATTTAACAAATCCAGTTTGGGAAGGTTATATTCCATATCAACATTTTTAATACAATTATTTTCAATTTCTTTCTCAAATTCTTCACTGGCAAAAGTTGCCTCGTTGCTATCCTTTATATTTATTTCCTCATGCTCATCTTCCATTTTTTCTTCTTCTTTAAACAAACTTGCTGTCTTCATAAAGTCTATTATTTTTATTTTATGAGAATTATCCTTTTCTTTATATTCTTCAACTGCAATATTTCTTAATGTAGTGTCTTTTGGTTTTTGTTTAAATTTTATTTTACCTTTATTTTTCCCTATAATACTTCTAATTACATCAAAAACCGACTTTTGATATATTAATACAAAAGCAACAACATAAATGCACGCAAAAATTACATATGCTCCATTTCCAAAAAGCTTATTTAAAGGTATATCTATTAACATGGATATAACCCCTCCGTGCAACGCTTTTGTAGCATTATAAATACTTGTAATAGCTTGAGGCAGTTGTCCATTATAATAATTGCCTAAATTAACCATCATTATAGTTAATTCAGTTACAACTACAGCAAGAAAAATACCATAAAATCTACTGTTAAAAACGAAATTCCCTTTTTTTGCAATATAGCAAAACCCGATTGAAATTAAAATAAATGGGAAAATATATGTTCCTATACCTATTAAGAAAAATAAAACTTTGCTAATAATGTATCCAAGAATTCCTGCTTTAGCAGTAAAAAAAAGGCTAAAAATAATAAGCAACCCTAATGAAACAAAAATAATTCCTATTATATCGTTATAGATACTATTTTTAATACTATTTTTAGCATTTCTAGTATTTCTTCTGGCCATAAAATCACCTCTATTCTTAAATTAGTAATCATAAGTTTTATTACTTATGATTTTGTGAAATCAATTGGTCTAACTTTGATAATGCCTCTTTAATTCCACCTACTTCATTTATTAGCCCATAATTTACTGCCTGCTTCCCTATTAATATAGTCCCCATATCATTTAACAATTCCTCACTTTGAAGCATTAATCTTCTTAGTGTTTCCTTATCTATTTGCGAAGTTCTAGTAATAAACTCAATTATTCTTTCTTGCATCTTATTAAAATAATCAAAAGTTTGAGGAACCCCAACTACTAACCCATTCATTCTTATAGGATGGACTATCATTGTTGCACTTGGCGATATAAAAGAATAATCAGCAGCTGTTGCTAAAGGTACCCCAATAGAATGACCACCACCAATAACAAGAGATACTGTAGTCTTTGAAAGACTTCTTATCATCTCAGCAATAGCAAGACCTGCTTCAACGTCTCCACCAACTGTATTTAAAATTATAAGCACACCTTCAACCTTATTGCTTCTTTCTATTGATACAAGTTCCGGAATTACATGCTCATATTTAGTTGTTTTAGTTTCAGGAGGCAAGGCCATATGACCTTCCACTTGACCTATTATCGGAAGAACAAATATTCTTTCGTCATCTTCTTCTGGTACATTATCGATTCCAAGTTCTTTTATATTAGCCATTTCATTATTGTCATCTTTAATTTTAGTTTTACTTTTTACTTTTGCCACAAATATCCCTCCTAGTTACAATTATTGTGTGCACATAGGAGAGATAATATTCAATTAAATACGTTATGAAGTGCAATTATTGCAGAAACAGTATACTCAGATGGAATAAGACACCAAATCGTTGTGTGAGAATCAGAAGTTTGTAATATTTCTATTTTTTCATCTTTAAGAGTTTTTAATATTTTTGCCATTACACCTGGTATGCCTCTCATTCCACTTCCTATTAATGAAATTTTACTACAGTTATCTCTATAGTTATATTTTAAATTTAAATCTTTTAAAATTAAATCTAGTTTTTTAAGTTCCATTTGGTCGATAGTAAAAATTTTTCTATCTGTAAAAACATTAATTAAATCTATACTTATATCATTTATCGATAGTTCATTCAAAACTTCAAAATAATTATTGTTTAATTTATTATCTTCATAAAAAATAGAAATTTGAACTCTGTTATCAATATGAGTAATTGCAGTAATTAATTTGTCACAATATATTTCTTTAGAATTTGATACTGACGTACCAGTGCCATAATTGAATGTATTTTTTATGGTTAAAGGTATTTTGGAATCTGCCGCAATTTTAGCAGCCTTTTGATGAATTACCTTTGCACCTAAAGCTGCAAGATTAAATAGTTCATCATAACTCATCTGTTCAATTAATGTAGCATCTTTTACTATTTTAGGATCGGCAGTCATAATACCGTCTACATCGGTATATATTTCTATCTTTTCAGCTTTAAGAACTGCACCTAAAATTGCTGCGGTAGTATCACTACCTCCACGTCCAATAGTTGTATAATCACCAGTTTCCGTTTCACCTTGGAAACCAGATACTACAGGTACTTTTCCACAATTAATTATTTCTAAAATATTATTAGTTTTCACTGTTAAAACTTTTGCATTCCCAAAACAATTATCAGTAATTATTCCAGCCTGTCCACCAGTCATTGGCATAGCTGATATACCAACTTCATATAACTCTTTACACATAATAACAGAACTAATTATTTCACCAGTATTTAATAATAAATCAACTGCTTTTTTATTATTTTTTATAAATTCGTCATTTAAAAATGAAAGTAAAGTATCTGTAGAATAATAATCACCTTTCCTACCCATAGCCGAAACTACAACTACTGGTGAATACCCTTTATTTTTTATAAAAACTATCTTTTCAACTGCCTTTTGTCTACTTTCTTTAGAGGAAAGGGAAGTGCCCCCAAATTTTTGTATGATTATTTTCATATTTACCTCCAAAAAATTATAAATGGGCCTTAATAAATTGATCTTCTTTAGCATCAATAATGATAGTTTTTGCTCCTATTTTTTTTACTAAGTTAAAAGGTAATTCGTAGTATTCATTTTTACTAAAAAAATTAATAGCTCCAGCTGATTTATTTAATACTAAACTTTTCA
>JAJXYA010000324.1 GCA_021780795.1 Bacillota bacterium
TAACAAAATGAATTATAAAATTTTGGTGCTTCATCAAAGACCACTTTTGCAAGACAATAGCAATTTTGCTTATATGATACAGGGAATTGAGCGTGCTCTTCAAAATATGGATATATACTATCACACAGAATTTATTGATAAGAATATCCAAGATAAAATGCAACTTCCATATAAATTGTTAAAAGAGAATGATTTTAATGGAATAATTTTCATTGGAAAATTTAATGATAATTATATAGGCATTTTAAAGCAGAAAGTTAAAAATCAAATTTTTTATACTGGATATTCCCCTTCCTGCGATTTTGACAGTGTTTGGTTTAATTTCAATAATGGAGGATATAAGCAATGTGAGTATTTAATAAAAAATGGACATAAGGATATTGGGTTTTTAGGAAGGCGCAGTATTTTGTTTAGAAATAAAGAAAAAGTACTTGGTATAACTTCTGCCCTTGAAGATTACGATATACCTATTAGGACAGAACTCTTTACTTATATTGAAGAAAATTTCGAAGATAATTTTGAATCATCAGTTATGAATTTATTTATGTCAGAACATAAGCCTTCTGCAATAATATGCCAAGGAGACTTTATAGCTGTAAAGTTAATTAATCTCCTTTATAAAAAAGGAATTAAAGTACCAGAAGATATATCTATTATTAGTAGTGGTAATACTGAAATGTCGTCTTTAACCCTTCCAGCACTTACAACTTTAGATTTAAACATCGAATATTCCTGTGAAATAGCGGTGGAGCTCCTTTTAAAAAGGATTAATAACCCTAATAAACCTTGCGAAAGCATAACTATTAATAGTACTTTAATTTCAAGAGAATCTGTTAAAAGCCTTGTTAAATTAAACTCATAAAGGAGGTACCTAAATGGGAAAGAACATAATAATAGAGTTTATTAAAAAACATAAAAAATCATATATTATTGGTATTCTCTTTATGCTATTAACAGCATATATTCAGTCACTTTTCCCTAGAGTTCTAGGCAATACCATTGATATATTGAAAACTGAAAATTTTGCTTTTAATCTTGTAAAAATTAAAATAATATACATACTTTTAATTGCTATTGGAACTTTTATAAGTACGTACGCATGGAGGAATTTAATTGTAGTAAATGCTAGAAATCTTGAATGTCATCTTCGTGAAAGATTATATAATCAATTTCAGAAACTATCTCCGGAATTTTATAATCAAAGGAAAACTGGAGATTTAATAGCTTATGCTATAAACGATATTTCTGCTGTGAGAATGGCTTTGGGACCAGCAACGGCCATGACAATAAATGCTATTGTTATTTGCAGCATTTCTATATATTCCATGTCAAAGATTGTGAATTTAAAGCTTACTTTGATGACATTAATTCCAATTCCCTTTATCATATTTTTCATGATGAAAATAGGACAGCTTGTTCAAAAACGGTTTAGAAAGGTTCAAGAGAATTTTTCATCTATCTCTGGTAGAGTTCAAGAAAATATATATGGAATTAGAGTAATAAAATCTTATGTTCAGGAAGAGGCTGAGGCTGAGAAATTCGAAGTATTAAACGACGCAATGATGGATTCTAATCTTGATATGGTAAAGGCATCTTCCTTTCTCTCACCTGTAATTGAAATCTCTTTTAGCATAAGCTTTGTTATGAATCTTATTATAGGTGGTAATATGGTGTTAAATGGAATTATAACTCTTGGAGATTTTATCGCCTTTAACGGATATTTAACTATGATAATGCGGCCCATAATTTCCATAGGACGAGTTATAAATATATTTCAAAGAGGTATTGCTTCAATAAAAAGATTAGATGAAATATTTAATGTAAATCCTGAAGTTAAGGATGGAGTAAAAATGATAAGTAGCGCTATTGAGGGTGAAATAGAATTCAACAATCTGAGTTTTTCCTATGGTGATTCAGGAAAAAAAGCTCTAAAAAACATTAAACTAAAAATACCTAAGGGCTACACCATTGGAATCATAGGAAAAACTGCTTCAGGTAAAACCACCCTTTCAAACCTATTATTAAAACTTTTTATATCATCTCGAGAAGAAATATTTATTGACTCAGTGGACATAAATGACTATTCCCTAGAAACGCTAAGAAGTAGCATTGGGTATGTACCTCAAGATAACTTCCTATTTTCTGCATCCATTAAAGATAATATAAAGTTTTTCAAGGATATATATACAGATGAAGAGGTTGAAAAAGCTGCACAAATGAGTTCCATATATGAAAGCATTATGGATTTTCCTAAGGGATTTGATACTATGCTTGGAGAACGTGGTGTTAATCTATCTGGCGGTCAAAAACAACGTATTTCCATAGCTCGAGCTATTATTAAAAACCCACCAATACTCATTTTAGATGATTCCCTTTCAGCAGTAGACACTATTACTGAATCAAAAGTGCTTAAGAACATAAAAAAATCAAGAAAAGGGAAAACCACAATAATTATTGCTCATAGAATTTCTACAATAAAACATGCAGATTTTATTATAGTCTTAGATGAAGGTAAGATATGTGAAAATGGAACTCATAATGAGCTTATAGAGAAGGGAGGACTATATTATGAAACTTACAAGTCTCAACATAAAGATGCACAAAAAAAATCTCAGTGGGAAGCGTCATAGAATCAATAGTTTTAAAAGACTTTTGGCGTTAACAAAACCGCATCTTAATAAAATAATTTTGGCTGCATTATGTGTAACGATTGTAAATGCTGCAGAACTTTTAAAACCCTATATATTGAAGCTTGTTATAGATGATTTTTTAATAAAGAAGGTATCCCAAAATGGTATATACTCTATAACTTCTATGGGAATAATATATTTTATTGTTGCGGCTATCGGTGGATTATCTTCCTTTACACAAGTAAATTTAATAAATAAAGCTGGTCAAGAAATTATGAGGAATTTAAGGAGGAAAGTATTTAGAACAATACAATTTCTTCCACTATCTTATCTTGACAAGACCTCCTCTGGAAGACTTATAACAAGAGCCACAAATGATGTGGAAGCTTTAAGTGAAATGTATACTGATGTAATTATCAGTTTGTTTAAAGATGTCTTCTTACTTATAGGTATAGTATATGCTATGCTTGCACTTGATGTAAAATTGGCCCTTATCTCATTCTCCGTTGTGCCCATGATGTTTTTTATTATTTTTATGTTAAAAAATAAGATTAAAAAGAATTTTTCAAAAATGAAAAGCTTAATAGGCAGAATTAACGGATTTATGGCTGAGAATATTTCAGGAATGAAAGTAATACAAATATTTACGGCTGAAAAAGAAAAAAATGATGAATTTTTAAAACTAAACCATGAGTACTTTAAAAGCACGTTATTTCAAGTTAGGATGAACAGTATTTTAAGACCTGCAGCGGATATTTTTCAAAGCCTTGCGGTAGCAATTATACTATGGTATTCCATGAGTAAAATCGCAAGTCATACTATAGAGATAGGCGTGCTTTTCGCTTTTACAACCTATATAAAACAATTTTTTAATCCAATTTCCGATCTTGCGGATAACTATACTACTATTCAATCAGCTTTGGTTTCTGCAGAACGAATTTTTGAACTTCTAGATGAGGAAAATTCTCTAGAAGATTTAGATACAGGCATGAGCATTGAACGTTTAGATGGGGATATAGAATTTAAAGATGTATGGTTTTCATACAATGATACAGATTGGATATTAAAGAATGTAAGTTTTAAAGTTAAAAAGGGAGAGACTGTTGCATTTATAGGAGAAACAGGTGCAGGAAAAACAACAATAATTAGTCTGATAAGCGGATTTTATAAAATCCAAAAGGGTGAGATACTAATAGATGGAATTAATGTCAATGATATAAAAAAGAAGGACTTAAGAAAAAGTATATCGGTTGTTCTTCAAGATGTATTTTTATTTTCAGGAGATGTAAAATCTAATGTTATATTAAATGATAATATAAGCGAAAAGACCTTAACTGATTCCCTTAAAACTACTTGTGTTTTAGATTTTGTAAATGGTTTGCCTGGAGGAATACATGCAGCTGTTATGGAAAGAGGAGCCACATTTTCAGCGGGTCAGAAGCAGCTTCTGTCATTTTCTAGGGCCCTTGCTCATTCACCATCCATATTTATATTAGATGAAGCTACCGCAAATATAGATACACATACTGAAAAGTTAATACAAAAGGTTATTGAGGAAGTGGCTCAAGATAGAACTACACTTATTATTGCACATAGATTATCAACTATAAGAAATGCAAATAAAATAGTGGTGCTAAAGCATGGAGAAATTATAGAAGTAGGAAATCATGATGAGCTTATTTGCATAGATGGATATTATAAAGAAATGATCCACGGTGATATAAAGGTTGCAAACTAATATAAAAATGGTATGTAGAATGATTAACTTTAGCATTTTACATACCATTTTTATAATATTATTGAATTCTTATCATTTTTCAAGTTTACACAAACGTTTGGACGTCCTATACCATAGTAGATATAAGTACAGTGTAATTATTGCTTTTTTAAAATAAAATAGAATTTAACTCCCTTTTCTGTGTTTTCTACTCCACAACTACCGCTATGAAGTAACATTATATTTTTAACTATTGAAAGGCCGAGACCAGTGCCCCCGAATTTCCTAGTCCTTGATTTATCAATTTTATAGAAGTTATCCCATATCTTAATTGTTTCAGCCTCATCAATCTTATTTCCGCTATTTTCTACTTCAACACATATGTTGTCTTCTCTATTTATCATTGTTACATTAATAAATCCACCATCACCAGTATGCCTTATTGCATTAGTCATATAATTTGTTAGTACTTGCTCAATTCTGTTCCAATCTGCATTTACTTTTATATTTTGGATTAAGTCTAATTCTAATTTAATGTTTTTTTCATTAAGTAGGGACGAAAATTTCTTAGTAACTGGCTTTACTAGCTCATGAAGAAAAAATTCTTCTTGAACTAATTTAAAATTTCCTGATTCTAATTGAGACAAATCCAGCATATCTGAAACTAAATTGTTCATTTTCTTAGATTCATCCATTATAACATCAATGAAGTATTGTTTTTCTTCTACTTCTAAAACATCATCGTTTAAAGCCATTGTGTACCCTTCTATAAGGGTAATAGGTGTTTTAAGTTCATGAGAAACAGCTGCCACAAAGTCTTTCCTCATTTCTGTTAATTTTTTTTCTTTTTCAATATCCTTTTCTAATTGTGTATTAGCATCTGTAAGTGAGGTTAATGCTTCATTTAAATTCTCTGATAGAAGGTTCAATGAAATAGCCAGGTCCCCTATTTCATCTTCACTTTTAACCACACATTTTTCTGTGAAGTCAAGCTTTGACATTTTGGATGCCGTTTTAGTTATTTTTATCAATGGCTTTGCAATCATATTTGAGTAAATTAAAGAAAGCAGTAGAATAGTAATTAGTGCTCCTATATAGAAATAAAAGTAAAATTCCTTTATAACTTGAACTGCTTCATTTACTGGCTGTAGTGAAGAAAAAGCATATACAATTTCATCTTTCTTTTCATCATATAGTATACCTGCCACACTTATTACCATTTCACGGTTTTTTTCTGTAATAAAAATTAGAGGTTTTCCTTCTTCTTTAAATTTAGCGATACCGCCTCTATTTTCTATTGCATCAGACATTATCTGGTGCATAATTCTAACTTTCATAGAGTCTTTTCTTTCATCAACTGATCTTGTAAGATATTTTAAGTTTCCTAAACTGTCACGTATAATTATTTTATAATTATTGTCTTCTTCAAAAGAACTAATTAAGTTACTCGCATCTTCATCCTTTTGAAGTAAATCGTATTGGCTTTTGAATTTAACAAGGTTATGTTGAAGATTGTCCTTTTTCCATTTTATATAAAACTGCTCGAAAAATACAGATTGAACTATTAAATTAGTAGTGATAAATACTATAAAAACTACAGAGGTTATAGCGAAAAGCTTTCTTGTAATAGTCTTTTTATTTTTCATTTTTCACCTCGAATTTATATCCTGTCCCTCTTATAGTTGCAATAAGGTAAGATTTTTCACCTAGCTTTTCTCTCAATCTTTTTATAACAGTATCTACAGTTCTTAAATCTCCAAAATAGTCAATACCCCATAATGCATCTAATATTTTTTCTCTACTTAATACGATTCTTTTATTAAGAATAAAATAATTTAGTAATTCAAATTCCTTTGGGGATAGATTAATTTCAAAATTGTCTACAGTAACTCTATGACTTAAATTATCGACAACTAGACCATCAAAGGTATTTTCATCCTTTAGGACAATCTCGGGGCTATAGGTCCTTCTTATAATAGCTTTTACTTTAGCAACTAATAGCTTGGGAATAAAAGGCTTAGTGATATAATGATCTGTGCCTAATTCAAACCCGAATAATTCGTCTTCTTCTTCAGATTTTGCTGTAAGCATTATAATAGGTATATTGGAAGTTTTTCTTATCTCTTTACATACATCCCATCCATCCATAATTGGCATCATTACATCTAATATAATTAAATCTATTTTACTTCTATTAAATATATTTATGGCTTCACTACCATTTTCAGCTTGTAAGATATTATATTGTTCCTTTCTTAAATATATAGACACAAGATTTCTGATTCTTTCTTCATCATCTACAATTAAAACGGTTTCATTCATATAATATTCTCCTTTATTAAATCATCATCTTTGATGCTGTAATATTAATTTTTACTTCATATCATATAATAATACCACTAATAAACATAATTTATTATATTTTACCCAAAGTAAAATTCATATGAAAACTTCCTCTGTAAAAGGGTGCTCACAGAGGAAGTAGAAATCAATATATAAAATTTATTTTAACTAACTTTATTCGAATCTTAACGCATCTATTGGGTTTAATTTCGATGCTTTACTTGCTGGATACATACCAAATACTATTCCTACTATTGCTGAGAATGCGAAGGCTAAAACAACCACGTTAAATGATATGGCAATTGGCATCTTTAATACCACTTCTGCTACATACCCAGCTAGGTAGCCTAAAAGTACTCCAATTATTCCGCCAAGACTACTTATTCCTATTGATTCTATCAAGAATTGCATAAGGATAGTTTTTCTTTTAGCTCCAATGGCCTTTCTTATTCCAATTTCTCTTGTTCTTTCAATTACAGATACAAGCATTATATTCATTATTCCAATTCCACCTACTAAAAGTGATATAGCGGCAACACCACTTAACATAGTAGTTAAACTATCATTAGTTTGGTTTGCAGTATCTAATAAGCTAGTTTGGTCAAATACTCTGTAACTGTTTGTATTATTATTATACTTTTTATTTAGAAATAATTGAAGATATCCCATTGCATCACTTACTTTATCCTTACTTTCAGCCTCTACGTAAAAAGTTTTAACATCTGTAGTCTTTAATATTCTTTGAGCAGTACTTAATGGTACAATTATTTTATCATCACCTGATCCATTCATAGTACTACCTTGAGATTCTAAAACACCTACTATAGAAAATTCATATCCATTAACATATAGATCTTTTCCAACTACATTAGTAGTTCCAAATATATTATTAGCTACATCTATTCCAACTACAGCTACTTTATATCTGTTATTTTCATCTCTATCATTTATAAATCTTCCATCACTTACATTAATTTTTCTAATATTTGAATAATTCGCTGTACTTGCTTCTAAAGAGGTAGTAGAATTTTTTCCATCAGCCTTAATATTTATATTATTTTGCGTAAGTGCAGGGGCTATGTCTTTAATACCGGGCTTTGTTTTCAATTCAGCAATGTCTTCATTAGTTAGCCCTTTTGACCTATTACCAGTAATATTTATTGTAATAAGATTTGTACCAAGGCTTTCTATTTGGCTTGCTACCTGTTGTTTGGTTCCTTCTCCAATGCCTACTAGCACTATTACAGAGGATATTCCTATAATTATTCCAAGCATTGTTAAAAAGGAGCGCATTTTATTAAGCCAAACTGAAGTTATAGCCATCTTTATTAGTCTACTGAATTTCATTTACTCACCTCTTTATTAGCATTTGAATTTACCATATCTGATAAAATCATCCCATCTTTTACGGTTACAATTCGCTTAGCTTCCGAAGCTATATCCTTGTCATGGGTTATTAAAACTATAGTATTACCTTCATCATTCAAATCTTTTAACATTTGCATTACTTCTTTTCCAGTTTTACTATCTAATGCTCCTGTTGGTTCATCTGCTAAAATTATTTGTGGTCTTGTTACTAAGGCTCTTGCAATAGCAACTCTTTGCTTTTGGCCTCCTGAAAGCTCAGATGGCTTGTGCTTTAAGTGAGTATCAAGTCCTACTTTTTTTAGAGCTGTTAGTGATCTTCGTCTAACTTCTTTTCCATTTATTCCAAGATACAAAAGTGGTAGTTCTACATTTTCAAGAATACTTGACTTTGGTAGTAGATTATAGGTTTGAAATACAAAGCCAATCTTACTATTCCGTATTTCTGCTAATTTGTCATCATTGCAATTAGTATTTAATCCATCCAATATATATTCCCCTTTTGTAGCAGTATCTAGACATCCAATTATATTCATTAAAGTTGATTTTCCTGCCCCAGAAGGACCTATGATAGCAACAAACTCGCCCTTTTTTATTGACAAATTTACATCTTGAAGAGCATTTAATTCACTGCTGCCCATTTTGTAGGTCTTCCACACATTTTTTATATTTATAATCTCTTGTTGAACTGTCATGAACCGTTCCTCCTTTATCCTATATTTTTTACTAACGCTTTTAATATTTTAACTTTTTATTTAAGTTAAACCTATAAACGCCGTAACTACTTATTTATAGTTTCATTCTTCACAACAGTCCGATTATTTTTTTGATGTCCCTCCTCTTCCACCTGTCATACCAGAGCCATATCCACCACCCATTCCTGAAAATCCACTCTTCTTATTCGTACTGCTGCTAGTGCTTATATTTGGTAAAGTTATTAGCACTGTTTGCCCTTCTGTAAGTCCGCTAACTATTTCAATGTATTTTTCATTCTCTAGTCCAGTTTCCACCTTAACTAAATTTCCAGCACTTGAAGTAGTACCTCTTTGTTGTCCATTGCCCATTCTTCCAGCCATGTTAGGATTATCCTTTAAAAATTGTGCTTTTTCTTCTTCAGTCATATTTGCCATCTAGATCGG
>JAJXYA010000387.1 GCA_021780795.1 Bacillota bacterium
GTTGCTATTACCCGCAGTGATGTTTGCATTATTTCCTCCAGTCCTGCAGTCCGGATAATGTTTCATTTGGGAGCTGCATATATTTGTTAACCCCTTCCCCACGTAAACGGCTCTCCCGTTCTCAGAGTAATATGAGTTAATCCGACTCCCTATGGGTCTTCGACCGTCCTCTTTTTCGATTGGATTAGCCTACCAATATATTATATTGGAACCCGTAGACCAGCTAATAAAAGTCAATATTTATTTTAAGAATCAAATAGCGTTAAAAAAGGGTATAACAAATAAACCATTGCTCGACACGAACAATGAAATATTTGGAAAATATATAAGTTTTTTTCTAAGCTACGTGACTATTTGATTTATTTAGAAACATCTGGTTATGAATCTTTGATAATCGCTGTTCATAAGGTTTTTGGTCTCTAAGTATTGCAAAAATATAGTTAACTAATTTATGCATTATAGCACCTATAGCAACTTTTTTCTTTTTACTTTCTATCAACTTATGATAATGGTCATATAGTATTTTATTGCTAACTTCACCGTTAGGCAATTTCTTTATTACAGATAATGCGCTTGTATATAAAACTCTACGAGCAAGGCGTGAGCCTCTTTTAGACATCTTATTTCTATCCCCACGAAATTTGCCTGATTCATTTACAGATGGATCAATACCCAAATATGCAACTAACTGTTTTGGCTTTGAAAAATTATCAAAATCACCTATCTCCGATAGGAGTGTTATAGCAGAAATAAACCCTAACCCACCCATAGACATTATTAATTTAACGTTACAATTGAATGAATTTGGTACATCTTCACTTTCAATAAATGCTTTTATTTCATTTAGCAAAGTGTTTATTTGGATGTTCATATTTTCAATAAGTGCTATACTATTTAGAATTTTAACGGAAAACATTGGTGAAGGTATAGCTATGATAGTAGCTTCATAAGCACACTTCATTAATTTGTCATACACTTCGTAACACCAAGATTTCCTCTTAGATGCTTTCATTAATAATTCTATGACCTCTTCTTTTGGAGCATTTAATATTGATTGTGGTGTTTGATATTTTTTTAATATTGCTAATGAAGCGGCTCCAGTCGTATCAGAAAAAATTTTAGTATATCCAGGAAAGACAAGGCTTAAGTCCGCACTTAACTTTAGTTTATAAATTGTTCTATTGTCTACAAATTTATAATAGTCTCGACAGAGAGTTTTTAATGTAAATATTGAAATATCAAAGTAACTGTAAGCTTTAATGTCTTCAAATTTACTTAATTTAGCAATAGAGAGTGCATCGCGATTATCATTTTTTACTTTTCTTATATCTTTATTTTTGTTAGAATTAGTAACTAGAGGATTAATAACATATACCTCACAATTATTTTTCTTAAGAAAGTAGAACAGAGTTAGGTGGTACACTCCTGTGGACTCCATGAAGATTCCAGGCTTCATAGAAAACTCTTCTTCTACTTTTTTTATAGCATTAATTAGAACAGTGAATCCAGCTAAATCGTGATTAAATTTAAACGAATTTCTATAAATGTCACCATTGGGTGATAATATAGCTGCCTTAGAAAATTCTGATGCAACATCAATACCTATAACAGGCTTATTATAATATTTAGACATAATACATCTCCTTTACTTTAGTAATTGAGCTAGAACAGAATATCCTCTTTTATCAGTAAATCTGCAACCTTGTTTGTTACACAGGTAATTCTCTAGGAATAATCTCCTAAGGGAAACCTAACCAGCTAAAACACAGAATTCTCACTGAAGGAATGACACTCTACGGGACGGGTATAGAGTAGCAAAACTCTCCCAGGGTGTGTTAACGTCTATCTTCTATTCAAGAGTTATTATATCTTATCCTATTGCCATAATTAAGTTCCCTTTAGATATTTATGATAGAAATCATAAAATTAGAAATGCTAACAAAATAAGTGGTAGGCTAAAGACTATAGGAACATTATTTGATATGTTTATTCAAATGTTCGGTAAATGACAAGTGTGTTTCTATCAATTATTACTATATTCATTATACAAGGGTATTGGTTTAATATCTCTTTTAAGAATTTTTTTAAATACAACTGCATCATATCTATCATGTTCTTGACAGTAAACTTTACCTATACCATAATCCAATATCCCTACTAATTTCACTCCAAAATTGTTACTGTAGGTAGGAATTTTTCGTTGATGACCTTTTACAAACAAATTCTTCTATATAGCTTGCCAATCTCTAATCATATATTCATCTTGGAATAATATATGGTCAATATCCCAACTGATAAGTTTTTTTAATCCTTCTTGTTTTTCTTTATCAGGTTTCTTAAGAATATAAGTAGGTCTTGTATAGCTTAAATTTAATCTGCGTAATACTTCATAATTTCATTTATGACTAAGGTTGATAGCAAAAGATTAGAATTTCTTAATGGAATTTCTTGTTTTGAGTTCGTTTGCAAGGCATGTAGGAGAATGGGAGAACTCTACTACCTTGAATATCATAAATTCCGAACCTTCATTGCATAGTCTTAAATTTTATTTTAAATCTTTAACTACTTTTTCAGCAAAGGTATTGTTAACAATTTTATCAAATGCAGGTCTTTCAGGAATTAAGTCTGCTTTGTAGGATTGTATTATGTCCATAAGTCTGCTAAAATCCTCTGATTTTAATATTGGGTTTGGTGAAAGTGCATTTATTTTTTTATAGTTTTTAATAGATGAAATCAAAGCATCTTGATCTGCTCCAGGGAAGTAAGATTTAATTGAATTACATATTTCCTCATCAGAATGACTGCTTACCCATTTTTGACCTTTATAAATTGCTCTAGTGAGCTTTTCTATTATTACTGGATTTTTTTCTATATAAGATTTTGTAGCAAAAAAGCAGGTGTAAGGCATGGTTCCAGCAGACTCTCCTACGGAGGCTACAATATACCCAGAATTATCTTTTTTCATCATACTAGCAGTGGGTTCAAAAAGAGTAACATAATCACCAGTGCCTCCCTTGAAAGCTCCTCCAGTAGCGGTGAAAGCGAGGTTCGTAATAAGGTCTATATTTTCCCCAGGTTTAATGCCATGGTTTCTTAAAACATATTCAAGAGCCATTTCAGGTACTCCTCCAGGTCTTCCACCAATTACAGTTTTACCTTTTAAGGATTCCCAGCTAAAATCTGTTTCAGCATTTCTAGCTACTAAGAAAGCACCATCCTTTTGTGTTAATTGTGCAAAAATCACAGGATAATCTTCCCGCTTCTGATTGTAGATGTATATAACTTGCTCTGGTCCACAGAAACCTATATCAACAGCATTACTTAATACTTGTTGCATAGTTTTGTCTGCACCTTGCCCAGTTGAAAGGTCAATTTCAATACCTTCTTCTTTAAAAAAACCCTCAGAAATAGCTGCATACATAGGAGCATAGAAAATAGAACGAACTACTTCATTTAATTTTACTTTTACTAAAGCTTCATTATTATCTTTTTTACATCCAGAAAGTAAAGTCGTTATTAAGGCAAGAGAGAGAAGTAGAGAAAGAATTGAGATTTTTCTAATTTTCATAGATACCTCCATATTATAAAGTTGTTATCATTTTATAATATGAAAAATTATGTGGATGTGACATTTAAAATTTGGAACTAAAATATTAGTCGGTAAATTTAATGGGGCAATTGTTTTCTTTAAAAGTTTAATGGTAATATGTAAGAAAATGAAACCGTATGGTGAAAATATGAATATGTACATGATTATATATGAAAAAAATGAGAATAAAGATTGATATGATAAGTACCACTAAATTATATAGTATGATTTAAGGAACAATAAAACATGGATTCAATAAAAAATGTAATTAAGCAATAGTAATTATGATGGCACTATTAACTGTGGTTTCAGTTATATTCACCATAACTGATTTGTTATCTAAAATATTAGGAAAATAACCTATATTTTAAGGAAGAATGGTATGAGTCATAAATTAAAGTAGAACATGCAATAGAAGGAGGAGAAAACATGCTGGAAATTACTGTTATGAAAGAACTGAAGGGGTCACTAATAGGATTTATACTGCTAGGTGTAGAATATGTTGATTAAGATGAATAGAAGTAGATTTAATTATTTAATTTTCACTTTTTTAGTTATCGGCATGGGACTCGCTTCAAGAAAATATCAGGCTCATTTACCTTATATAATTGGTAAATACTCTGGAGATATATTATGGGCACTGATGGTGTTTTTTATTATTGGTTTGTTATTGAAAAGGGAATCCATTATGAAAGTATCAATAATTGCTTTGCTTTTTTCCTTTGGAATAGAGATAAGTCAATTATATCATGCACCATGGATTGATGGAATTAGAAAAACTATTATAGGGAGATTAATACTAGGTCAGGGATTTCTATGGAGTGATTTATTTTGTTATATGTTTGGAATATTAGTAGGAGTAGTAATTGAATTACAAATGAAAATTAAAAAATGAAATATCTTGACATATAAAAATTAAGCGGTATAATAAGAAATAAATGAAAATTTCATAAAACCTTTAAAAGCTTAGATGAAGAGGAGTAAAGGGAAAATAGTATTAAGAGAAGAAGATTCATAGGCTGTAAGATCTTCTATATGAAAAACCTTGAAGGTAGCTTCGGAGCTTCTTTGTTGAATTTATGTAATATGAGTAGTAGACAAAGACGGTTTTCTTAATCGTTAAATTATCAAGAGCCTGTAGATTTGCAGGAAAAAAGGTGGTACCGCGAGCTTTTCGTCCTTTTATAGACGAGAGCTCTTTTTTATTTGTCTAAAAACTTGAAGATAATGGTTAAGAATTATTTGCTGTTGATTCTTAACTAATAAGGTTATATTTTGAAAATTTATATATACTAAGATAAATAGGAGGAGTTAATTATGGAAGAAAACAATAATATTGCTAAGAACTACGATCCCAAAGAATTTGAAGAAAGACTTTATGCCTGGTGGGAAGAAAAAGGATACTTTACTCCAGAGGTTGATAAAGATAAAAAGCCATTCACAATAGTAATGCCACCACCAAATATTACAGGACAATTACACTTAGGTCACGCTCTTGATAATACTCTTCAAGATATTTTAATAAGAACTAAAAGAATGCAAGGATATAGCACACTTTGGCTTCCAGGAGAAGATCATGCTAGTATTGCAACAGAAGTAAAGGTTGAAAATGAACTTTTAAAGAAAGGGCTTAAGAAAAAAGAAATGGGAAGAGAAGCCTTCCTAGAAAAGGTTTGGGAATGGACTGATGAATATAGAGCAAAAATAAGAGGGCAAATAAAGAAAATGGGTTGCTCTGTTGACTTTACAAGAGAAAGCTTTACTATGGATGAAAACTTAAATCAAGCAGTAAGAGAAGTTTTCGTTAAATTATATAATGATGGGCTTATTTATCAAGGAAATAGGATAACAAACTGGTGTCCAAAATGTATGACAGCAATTTCAGATGCTGAAATAGTATTTGAAGAACAAGGTGGTCACTTCTGGCATATAAAATATCCAGTAGTAGGCAGCGATGAATTCTTAGAAATAGCTACAACTAGACCAGAAACTATGCTTGGAGATACAGCAGTAGCAGTGAATCCTAAAGATGAGCGATATGCTCATTTAGTAGGTAAAACATTAATTTTACCTTTAGTAAATAAAGAAATACCAATAGTTGCAGATGACTACGTTGATTTGGAGTTTGGAACAGGCGCAGTTAAAATAACTCCGGCACATGATCCAAATGATTACCAAGTAGGAAAGAGACATGACTTACCACAAGTAGTGGTTCTGAATGAAAATGGAACTATATGTGAAGGTTATGGGAAATATTCAGGTCTTGATAGATACGAGGCAAGAAAACTTATTATAGAAGATTTAGATAAAGAAGGTCTACTAGTTAAAATAAAAGAACATGCTCACAATGTAGGTACTCACGATAGGTGTAAAACTACTGTAGAGCCAATGCTTTCAAAACAATGGTATGTTAAAATGGAATCTCTTGCAAAGCCAGCTATAGAAGCTGTACGCGAAAAGCAAACTAAATTTGTTCCAGAGAGATTTGAAAAAACCTACTACAATTGGATGGAGAACATTCAAGATTGGTGTATATCAAGACAATTATGGTGGGGACATAGAATTCCAGTATGGTACTGTAAAGATTGTGGAGAAATTATAGTTGCAGTGAATGCACCAACAAATTGTGATAAATGTAATAGTACAAATTTAGAACAAGATAAAGATGTGCTTGATACTTGGTTCAGTTCTGCATTGTGGCCGTTCTCAACACTTGGTTGGCCTAATAATACTGAGGATTTAAAATACTTCTATCCAACAAGTGTTTTAGTAACTGGATACGATATTATATTCTTCTGGGTGGCAAGAATGATTTTCTCAGGTATATATAATATGCAAGAAGTACCATTTGAAACAGTAGTAATGCATGGAATGGTTAGAGATGACCAAGGAAGAAAGATGTCTAAGTCTCTAGGAAATGGTACGGACCCACTTGAAGTAATAGAAAAATACGGTGCAGACGCTTTAAGATTCTCACTTGCTACAGGAAACGCTCCTGGAAGTGATATAAGATTCTATGAGTCAAGAGTAGAAGCAGCTAGAAACTTTGCAAATAAAATATGGAATGCTTCAAGATTTGTTATGATGAACTTAAATGAAGAATTAATGATGAAATATAAAGATAATAAAAACTACACTGCTCCCGATAAGTGGATATTATCAAGAATGAACACTGTAGCGAAAGAAGTTACAGAAAATATCGAGAAATATGAAATTGGAGTAGCTCTTCAAAAGGTTTATGACTTTATGTGGACTGAATTCTGTGATTGGTATATTGAACTTGTTAAACCTGTATTATACGCTGAAGATGGAGAAGCAAAAGGTATCGTTCTTAATGTATTGAATACAGTATTAATTACAGGACTTAAATTACTTCATCCAGTTATGCCATATATAACAGAAGAAATATTTACTCATGTACAAACAGAATGTGAGTCAATAACAATATCTAAATGGCCAGAATATAGCGAAGAACTTAAATATGAAAAAGCTGAAGAAAGCATGAACTATATTATAGAAGCTATAAAAGATGTAAGAAATGCTAGAGCGGAAATGAACGTACCACCTTCAAGAAAAGCTAAAACATTTATCTATGCTACAGAAGGAAAAGAAGCGTTTGAGCAAGGGTTAGTTTATTTCGAGAAACTTGCTTCAGCCAGCGAAGTAATATTCTTAAATTCTAAAGAAGAAGCTCCAGAAAATGTAGTTACAGTAGTAACTAAAGGTGCAGAAGTATATATGCCGCTTTTAGAGCTTGTGGATTTAGAAAAAGAATTAGAAAGATTAAATAAGGAAAAAGAAAAACTAGAAAAAGAAATAGACAGAGTAGAAAAGAAACTTTGTAATGAAAGATTTACAGCTAAAGCTCCAGTAGAAGTTGTAGAGGAAGAAAAGGCCAAGGGTGAGAAATATAAAGAAATGTATAAGGTAGTAATTCAAAGTATAGAAAATTTAAAATAATCTTTATTCAAAATACACCATATTTTAACAAAACAAACTGATACCTATATAATAGACTTTTTTTTAAAATGTCTATTATATAGGTTTTTTTTTGTATAAAATTAGTGATTTGGGGGGCTTATAAGATGAAATTATTTCCTCGTAATCGTCTATTTCTGTGTATTTACTTAGAAATGCTAAGATTATTATACTTCGTTAGAAAAAATGATATGAAAGGTGAAGTCAATGTTGCACCATGTATCAATGTAATGTCAGTAATGAAAAATACTTAAATAAAATTCAAAAATTGACAAAAATATAATTACGTGCTAATATCTTAATATGAAATATTTGAATTGGGTAATTTCAATAGCTCATGCAATTCTGAATTTTTCAATAGTTGGACAAGTATATATCTTTTAAATTAACTAGAGATTAGTTGAAAAGTTAGATGGCAAAGTGTAATTGGAAATCGAAAATCAATATTTCAAAAAGGGGTAAAACAGAAGTGTCAACATTAAAAATGTCAACATTATAAGATGGAAGGGGTTAAAAGATGTTAAGGTTCATTATTAAAAGACTATTATCAACAGTGATTACTCTCTTTGTGGTTATCACTATAACTTTTTTCTTAATGCGATTAATGCCTGGTGGGCCATTCTCTGGCGAAAAAAAGCTATCTCCACAAGTTTTAGCTAATTTGAACAAGAAATTTGGTCTGGATAAACCTGTTTTTGAACAATATACAATTTATTTGAAAAACCTTACTCATGGTGAGCTAGGGCCTTCAATGAAATATGAAGGAAGGACAGTTAATGAAATTATAGCATATTCACTTCCGGTTTCTGCTAGATTAGGTGTGATTGCTATCGCTTTTGCCTTGTTAGTGGGCGTATATATGGGAATAGTGGCAGCTCTTAACCAAGGTAAATGGCCGGATAAAGTCTGTATGTTTATTGCAACTCTTGGAATTACGGTCCCGAGTTTTGTAATTGCAACATTACTAATTTACGTGTTTGCAATAAAACTACAAATATTACATGCCATAGGGCTTAAATCTCCAAAAGATTATATTCTTCCATCAATTGCTCTTGGAGCATCTGCAATGGCCTTTGTTGCAAGGCTTGGAAGATCAGCTTTACTTGATGTTATAAGGCAGGATTACATAAGGGTTGCAAGGGCGAAGGGACTTTCTAGAAATGTGGTTATATATAAACATGCATTAAGAAACTCATTAATTCCTATTGTAACTTATATTGGACCATTGCTGGCTGGTGTGCTAACTGGTAGCTTTGTAATTGAAGGTTTGTTTGGAATTCCAGGTATGGGTCGAGAATTTATTGCAAGTATAGGTAACAGAGACTATACAGTGTTATTAGGTTTTGTTGTCTTAGATGCTTCATTCTTAATAATTGCGAATCTTTTAGTTGATATACTATACGCAGTAATTGACCCAAGAATAAAAATTGAGGCGTAAGGGGGGGCATAAGTATGGAAATAAATACTGAACTATTTGAAAAAATACCTAGTGATAAGAAAAAGTTGAATGAAATAGTTAGACCAAGTGAAACCTATTTCCAGGATGCTTGGAGAAGATTAA
>JAJXYA010000227.1 GCA_021780795.1 Bacillota bacterium
TCTCAAGGTATCAGAATATAATATTATGGATCTCAAAACAAATAAAAAATTCTATCCAAGCTCTGAGGACGAGTATTTTAATATCCTTGGATTAAAATATATTCCAGTGTACGATAGAAAGTAATTTTTATGAAATAAAAAGGTGAGAAGAAATTTTTGAGTGTATGATAAAAAGAGTTGAATTAAAAATGTAAATTATAATATAATGCAATACCTAAAATCGCGATTTGATAAATCATGTATTCCTCTTTCAGAGCCAATGATAGTAGAATCTGATACATCCGATACCCTACTTGAGGAACCTAAACCTATACCCCGTGATTTTTCAGATTGGCAATCATTATCCTTTGACTATAAAGGAAAATATTCTTTTCAACTAGCTTTAAAATATAACGATAATGATTGTATATTTGTAACTATACATACAGAAAAATGTAGAGCAAATGTTGCAATGAAAGCTGATGATTTTTATTCATATAAAGCGGAAATATATGCAATCATAAATACGGATATGGATATGGTTACGATCATGATATTAAAAATGATATATAATAATAGAACTCTTGGACAATGTCATAATATTTTTCCTGGTGGCTATTATGATATGGTTAAAACAGATCAAGTTGATAAATTTAAATCCTTTATGGATGAATATTCTGAATATAGAAAAAGTAGACAAAATTAAAGATGTAAATTATAATATAATGCAATACCTAAAATCGCGATTTGATAAATCATGTATTCCTCTTGCAGAGTATATGACAGTAGAAACATCGGATACATCCGATACCCTACTTGAGGAACCCAATCCTTCCACGGCTATACCTCAACCCGAAAAAGCAAAACCTCTACGCGATTTTTCAAATTGGCAAGAAGTACAATTCAGTTATAAAGATAAATATTCTTTTGATTTATCATTACATTATTATAATAATGATTGCATGTTTGTATATGTATACACTCCAACTTTTCATGCTCACACTGCAATGAAAACAGAAGATTTTTATTCAACAAGGACAGAGATATATGCACGAGTATATGATGATATAGTTCAAATTCTAATATTAAAAACACCGTATAATAACCAGCCTTTAGGGAAATTATACCCCGGTGGTTATTATGATGTTGTTAGAACAGATCAAGTTGATAAATTTAAATCCTTTATGGATGAATATTCTGAATATAGAAAGAGTAGACAAAAATGAAATATAAAATTATTATGATGAACAGAACTTTTTACGTAGATAAAAAATTACAATTCCCTATGATACGAGAATTGAATAGTATACTAGAATATCTACCCAACTTGATAAAGTTGCAATCTTGGAATACCTTGTTAATAAATAAACATCCTCCTATAATACATCGATGTTCACTTCAGATAGCACCTGACCGAACTTTGCTACTACACAAGGTATTTCATACAAATGAGCAACCATTGATGCACTCTCATTCATGGGACTTGGCTTGTAAAGTCTTGCAAGGAGAATACGAAATGGGAGTCGGATTTTCATCCGATAGAAATATTATTCCTCCGTCTATATACAAAACTATTGTCAAATTTGGTGATATTTATGAAATGACCTCGAGTGATATCTGGCATTATACCAAACCATTGACACCATACTCGTATTCTGTCATTTTGATCGGTGAAAGAACTAGAGAAAGAAGAGCAGAAAATATTCTACCCTTGCCAGCCAAAGACAAGGTCGATATGATGAAATGGTTTGCAACTTATTTTGATATATAATTTTTTACCAGCGTAAAAATTGCTTCTCACATTTTGTAAGCCTCACGCAGTTCTGTACTAGCGTAAAAATTAAATCTTTTGAAATACAAACATGAGCCCTTTTTGTATCTCGGGTTTGTAAACTTTTTCAACAAATGTCAATCCAGAATATTTGGTAATATCTGAAATAAAAATGTCTAGAGATACATTATTTCTCGAATAGGTTTCACTCGTATAAAATTTTCCTCTATCATCCAACAAATCATACAGAGAATTCAAAAACTTTACATTTACCTTGTCTTGTGTCCTAATGATATGACTTGCTGAACATACCATGATAATCTCTTGATATTGTTTTTTGTCACGATATACACATTTGCATAGATCTATTACAATATCCGGGTTGGTCTTGGGATCGATATCTAGAAAAGTCGAGCTTTCATAATCTATACAACTCAGTTTTCGATGCTTTCTTCCATGACCAATCAAAAGACTCATTGAGACAAGATTCATATAAATAAATATAGAATTTCATTTTTTATGGAATAAAAATCCTTCTTTTTACGCAAGTAAAATGTGAGAATATCATTTTTACAAAGTAAAACTAGATTTGGTAAAAAGAATAAATAAATATCACTAGTGTCAAATAAATTTGATGACACTAGGTCATTACTATTTATTCTCTATCTTTAATCCAAGAGGTACAAATAGTCTAGTATTATTTTGGCATCCTCATCTCCTACTAGTCCATATTCAGATTTGGCTAATACAGTCTTGTTTGCATCTATATAATAATATTTAGCGGGCCATGCGCGAAATGTCTCGGCAAAAACATTATTCCATCCATCGACATATACTGGAAAAGGCGGGTTATATTTTTCGATAAATTCATGTGCTCTTTTCATTCTCTCTTCAAAATTGGATTGAGGGGTTGGTTCATTTTCCAATCCCACTGGCCAGGCATTACTATGAGCTTCATCAATTTGAACAAGTATGATAGAAATTTTATTCTGACTAGTATACTTGGTTATCAAATTATCAATCCTGGCCAGAAACGGTGGTCATGACAAGGAAAATGCTGCAAAAATTGTAAAATCCCTACCGGTCGACTCGATAGCGTCAAATAGACTGGTCTCTTGACCTTGGAGAGTATACAATTTACAATTTGGTATCACATCTCCAACCTTGATAACTGGACTTGAATAGTAGACACACTTGTTGTTTCTCATATAATGGACCGAGTCTAGTACATCCTTGTCATACTCGGTCGGTGACTTGTAATATGTAGAAAATATTGATCTATAATTTTCTACACTGGTATCATTAGTGCAAAAACCAAATCTCTGTAGAGTCTTTCTGTTTAAAATTTTTTCCACAGTCAACGAAGTCAAAGGATTGTTTGACTTGTCTCGGTACAAATCTTGACCCTGCCTGCTTTTCGTAAACTCTTCCTCATATCTCAACATTTTTATTACCAAGTCTCTGTCCAGAACATGTTTACGAGTAAAAGGTACTAGATCAATATCGATATACCCCATCCTAATATTCATTACTTTTATAACTGGAATTCATTTTTTGAGAAACAAAAATCCTTCTTTTTTGAGAAATACTTTCAAATAAATATAAAAAAATGAAAACTAGTATAGCTTGTATACATGATAATGGATAGTCTTACATCCATAGTTGAATACGGAAAATTTTATTATCCAGCGTTCAAACATTATGATCGCATAACAACTGTCCAATGTGACAAGTGTGGAAAATCTCCGCTAAAGGCCTCTATTGGATTTGGAGGTCAAGACCTATGTCTCTTGTGCGCTCATAGTATATTGGAAAATCAAATAGAACCAAAGGAAGTATGCGCATTGATGGAACAATCTCAGTTCAAGCCATCTTCCAATACCAAGATGGAACAAGCCCAGTTTAAGCCATCTGAAAGGCGCCAGGTACAAGTGTGTACATTGATGGAACAAGCTCAGTTCAAGCTAGCTAGTAGTTCCTCTGCCTCTAACACGAGAATGGAGCAGGCCCAATTCAAGCCTTCTTTTGGATTTTCTGGTAGCTCTACTGGTAGTTCTTCTAGCTCCTCCAGTAGCTCTAGTAGCCCTTGCAATACTAGAATGGAGCAAGCTCAATTTAGATCTAGATCAGCCACAGATGATACATCATGGTTTCTAAAAGACAACTATGATGTCGAATAATATATTTTTACAATGTAAAAAATGAAAAATATTATTCTTATAAAACCAGATCAATTTACCAAAATGGATATAATGCCCTTTGGTAAATATAAAGGAAAGCCTATAAACTCTATTCCACAAGAATATAAGGGATGGTTAAAATTACAACCATGGGTAAGAGAAAAATTTCCATTATTAATTGATGTATTAAATGGCATTGATAATACATCAGTTTCTTTCCGTCTAGAAAAAGACGATTCACCAGAACATAATAGATTTCAAGCAAAATTTATGGATGATAAATTTGTTAAAAAATTTATTCAATTAATATATCCAAAAACAAAAACAAAAATCAATAAATACAGATCTATATATGAAAAACAATTGACAGAATTTGCAGAAAAAGAATATAATGAAAAAATAAATTTCGAAAAAGAAAAATATAAACAAGATATGGAAAAATATTTGAAAAAGAAAAATACGTATGATAAAAGAGAAAAAGATCATAAAAAGATAGAATTATTTTGGAATAAAGTTCGTGAGGATAGTTGGGAAAATATTTATGATGAATTTCAGGAAATAAAAGACGATTACAAGAGTTTATATAAAAAATATGAAAGAAAAAAGGAAAGATTTAATAAAACATATGGGTATAATGACTATCCATCGTATATATTTCCTCCTACCAAACCCAAACCACACTATAGTATATATAAACCTCCCAAAATAACTGATATTTGGGAGGAATCTAAGTTTACTATAGATGTAAATTTTGAGATACACAATGGAAGCGATGTCGGTATATTCTTTGAATTTAATTCTGGAGGTCGACGTATAAATAATGAGCGTGAATTCAAATATCCTCAAGACATATTACCACAAAATGTAAGTAAACATGGACAAATACTAATAGAATTAAAACCTATACTTGGAGATGATTATCCTTCTGTTATGAGACAAATAAAAAATCAGCGCGAAAGATACAATTCCTGCTATTGTAAAATGGTTTTATTCATTGATAATTTCCAAAGTGATGCTATAGATAGAAAACAACTAGCAACTTTTTTTAGCAGAGAAAGAATAATTGTAAAGTTTTTAGACGAGATTGAATAATTATATTTTTTACAATGTAAAAATTATCAGTGATTGCATCTTAGATAACCTAGTATCTCGTATAATACTCGAATATCAATCTCGTTATATTTTATCACATCAATCATATCTGGGTGGTCTTGGGCGTGTCCAGTATATTCACTCTGATATACCTTCCATGCAGCCACCATGGCTGACATTCCATCAGAACATATCGAATCTTCATCCCAGCATGTTGATATAAATTTATGTTTATACATGGCCTTGGCAATATTTTTTAATGAAAAGCTAAAACAATCTTTGATGACAATCGGTTCATTTTTGAACAGCAACATTAGATCCATCCAATTTGCATTTATAGAGATATTATGTCTGGTAGACATTTTTTCAACTAGATTTTTTTCTGCAGATGACCAATGTATCAATCGAGGAAAGGATACATTTCTAGAGACACAGATATCAGTGATATAATTTATCATTCCGGTATAAATCTCTTTTTCGCCTGCAAATGACAAGCCTCGAGATGTAAAATTTTTATATACAAATTCGTTTCCATTCCAATGGCTAACACCAATCATTATCACTATATTATAATTGTTACATTTCATCGTGCTTGAAATACCAAAAATATCATTTTCATATACAGTGGACGGAATATCGTCAATGATATCACTACAAGTTTCAAAATCGATATAAAATTCAATGGGTTCAATTATTCTCCACATGTACATGTTTGATTGTATCTTTTTTGGAAGGATCAAATCATTATTTTGACGGTTTATATTTATTATAGGTTCCAATATTCTTGGTATACATATACTGGTATCCTTAAACTTTAGAGTCTTGATCGAAAATTTTGGGTCATCCCAAGAATATATACCCTGCTCCAAACAATAGTCCCGATGCTTGGTACCGACCATCCATAGGCTGGTAATCTCTTTATTCTTGTCTGCAATCTTTTTCTTGATATCATATTGATCAAATCTCGCCGACATGTTGGGGTATAATTCTGGTCTTGACAATGGAAAAGTATCGATATTCCATTTACTAGCAGATGGTTTTCTAACATTTTTCACCCATTTTATCGCCTCTCTACTCTTTGTCTCGTACATGTGATCACGACCATTATACTCTATAACCCCCAATTTTTCAAAACAGGTATTTCCACAATACTCGTCTCCTTGGGATATATAACGATACCGTCTTCCAAGCAGATAGGTACACGGAGGAGTGTACCCTTGGATATTTCCTATAGCCTGATTATAGATCCACAACTGGGTCTTGTATGCAGGTATCCTTCCGATATTCAATACATTTATTCCATTGGCACATAGATTCAATGTACTAAATTTTATATCTATAACCCGATAATGATATTTTGACAGATTTGGAGCTTGGATATCAATGTCCTTTTTTTCTAGATAGCTAGTCTTGGTAATCTTGTTTATATAGTCTGAACGTACAAGTAGATCTATTATACCATAGGTCTTGTTTTTTACATCATGTACACATGCATTGTGAATTATAGGAGTGCATTTTTTCATCTCATTCACAGTCTGCTCCACACTAGATTGCAACTTGGGATCACACTCGGCCAGACTGACAAGAGCCTTTTTGAATCTTTTTTTCAATAGGTTTACAACATTTTTTTCAAATATCTTGCCCTGATCTTTGAGAATTGTATACAAGTCTTGAGGATTGGTATTTACAATAGGACTAGCTACATTATTTACACTAGGATTATTTACGTTGGTATTATTTAAACTAGGACTAGCTACACTAGTGCTTATTGTATATTTTTTATTTTCACCATAGAGATCTAGCCAATCTACAAGAGAGTCACGCATCATATAATTACGCGTGCTGGTGGCTGGGATCCATTCTGTGCCCCATTTTGCATTTTGTGGTGCTGTGCAGTTTTCTATACATATTCTTTTTACACAGAGAGAATCTCTTCTCGGTGAATAATCTTTATCACATGAAGAATCTGGTGCATTGCTTTTTCTCTTGCCGAGAAGAGATGTTGACATCTATAATAATAAATGAAATTTCTAGACCTTTTTCATTTCAACATACTTTGTGGCTTTGAGGTTAAATGAAAATTCTTGTATGTGGAAGTAGGGATTATAACAATTATGAAAAAATATTTTTAGTGATAGAAAAATACATGACAGATGATCTGACAATCATCTCTGGAGGAGCTACCGGAGCTGACAGTATCGCAAAAGAGATATGTACCGAGTATGATATAAAATATATAGAGTATGTGGCCGAGTGGAGCAAGTATGGTAAAAGGGCTGGACCTATTAGAAATTCCAGAATGCTAAAGGAAAATCCAGACCTAGTACTTGCATTTTCATCAAGGTCAGAATTGACAATCGGTACTAGAGACACTGTCGAAAAGGCAAAAAGGTTGGGTATCAAGATAAAGATTTTTACTGCGTAAAAATTACTCACCTTGTTTGTATACCTTTCTTACTCGTATACCTCTACTCATTACATTCGTATACCTCTGCGCTCTTTAGAAAAGAGGGTGGGAATTTTTGACCGACAAATGGTATAAATGTGGTCTCTGGATTTAGGTACAAGATTATCAACAACTCTTTAAAGTATTCACTTAGATATTTACAATTGTATTTGAGGGCTCCATTTACAAGCATTGGAGGTAGCTTTACATTTCTATCTATACGAGTTAGGGACAACATATCATAGTCTCGATATAAAATGTCAGAATTAAATGCCTCTTTTCCATACTTTTCCTCTAATTGATATAGATTCAATGTAAAAATATCTCTATTTTCAATAGCCCTAGATATTGTATCTCTTCGTTCCATTTTATACGCTATTGATAGAATATAATAATATCATTTTCATTTTTTACTTTGTAAAAAATTTGCGTTGCAATTTTATGAAAATTGAAAATATTTATACCAATCATGTCTGGTAATGGAAATAAAGACTGTATTGGTTATTGGAGATACTCATTTTAGATCCAAATTTTATAACCAAGGTCTTGAATTGATAAAAAAATGTACAAGGATTGCACAAAGAAAAAAACCAGATATTATAGTCGCCTTGGGAGATATTCTTCATACACATGCTGATACTCGGCAGGCTGAATATGAATTGGCAGAAAAATTTATTCGAGGTCTGTCATCTGTATCTCGGTTGTATATAATTATGGGTAATCATGATTATATAAATAATTCTCAATATCTCACCGATAAACATTTTTTCAACCCATTCAAAAAATGGCCAAATGTCACAATAGTTGATACCGTTATTCGAGATCAAGATTTGGTTTTTTGCCCGTATGTACAGAATGACAAATTTTTTCAGGCCCTTGACAATGTGGAATGGAAGAATGCAAAATGTATATTTTCCCATATCGAGATAAGAGGAGCGGTAATGAGAGACCAGGGATCCAAGTGGTCAAAAAAATATCCACTACTAGTATCTGGACATATTCATAAAAAACAATGGCTAGGTAAAAATGTATACTATCCTGGATCCTCTAGTCAAGTAAATTGTGATGAAGATCCAGAAAAAATTATAGCTCTTATAAATATTGAAAATGGACACGTCAAAGAGATTCCATTAAAAATTTCTGGTATCAGACTGATAAAGACTAGTATTTCCGGCCTTGATGATGTAAAAATCCAAGACGAGATACACCAGGTAAAGATAAAATTGGAATGTACAGATGACCAATTTCAAACTTTACAATCTAGCAAAAAATATAAAAAATTAAAAAAGGTGGTTCAATTTGATATCGATAGAATAGAGACTGAACAACCAATAGATATCAAGACTGATACTCATACATTCCAAGATATTCTATTGGAATTGATATCAAAGACAGATTATCATACCCAAGAGATATTTAATTCTCTGGATATCTAGCTTTTACAACGTAAAAGTTAATTTTTTTAATACTCTAATAGATATAACAATAATTCATTGGGTATCTCGCTCAATATACTAAAATTTAGTCTAGATAAGAATGTATCTATGTAAAAAGAATTGTTAACAAAATATTTGGCAAATATTGGTGTCCATTTATTAATTCGATATAAATTATCTACTATATCA
>JAJXYA010000437.1 GCA_021780795.1 Bacillota bacterium
AGTTCAAAATACAGATGATGGTTCAGTATATCTTTTCAAAGTAGTAGGCGAAGGTGAAGAAGGAGAACTTGTAGTTCCCGAAGATGAAGAATTTGAAGCAGCTACAGCATATTATGAATCAACTTTAGAAAACGAAGAGTAATGTAGTATTGAGTAAAAAGTCGAAGCATAAAGTGCATCGGCTTTTTATTTACATATTTTATTGGAGGAAAACTAATGGAAAGACTAGCGATATTCGATGTTGACTATACGCTTACTAAAAGTGAAACCCTTTTTGAATTTTATATTTTTATGTTAAAAAAAGATCCCAGCCTTATTTTTTATATGCCTAAAAGTTTTGGAAGCGCTATATTATTTTTTTTCGGGCTACTAGATGCTGCTTCTGCTAAAAGGTCTTTTTTAGATTTCATAAAAAAGTTTCATGAAAAAGAAATAGACCAATATGTAAAACAATTTTATGAAAAAAGATTAAGCAAAATATTTTATATTGATGCTATAAATACCTTGAAAAAGCTTAAAGGTGAAGGGTATAAAATTTATTTAATATCAGCTTCGGCAGAATTTTATTTGAAGGAATTATATAATATTAAAGAAGTAGATAAAGTAATTGGAACTAGATTTAAATTTGAAAATGGACATTATACAGGTGAAATTATAGGAGAAAACAATAAAGGCGAAGAAAAAGTAAAAAGGCTTTTAGAAGAAATAAAAAAAGAAAATATAGAAGTAGACTTTAAAGAATCTTATATGTATTCAGATTCGCTTTCAGATTTACCGCTATTTAAACTGGTTGGGCACCCGTACTTAATAAATTCAAAAAAGAAAAAGTCTAATATTGAAATTTTACATTGGAAATAAGGTGATTTGTATGGAAAAAGTTCAAAATGATTTTTATTTGATTAATGATGAAAAAAAAGAAATTTCAAATTTTAACGATGATTTTCTACTGAAGGGGAAGTCTTTATATGAAGTAATAAGGATAATTGATGGAGTGCCCATATTTTTAAGCGAGCATTTAGCTAGGTTAAATAATTCAGCAATGTTAATGGGTGTTAAATTACCGCTAACTGAAGATGAAGTAAAAAAAAGACTTAAAGCTATGATGAATATAAATAATTGCAGTTTTGGAAATATAAAAATTGTATTTAATTATAATGGATTAAATTGTGATTTTTATTGCTACTTTTTACAGCATAAATATCCTGAGGAAAAAGATTATATAGGTGGAGTTAAAACTATTTCATATAATGGAGAAAGAGAAAATCCAAATGTTAAGGTAATGAATATAAATTTTAGAAGTTCTGTTGACGCTCAAATAAAAAAAGCAGGAGCATATGAAGCTATTTTAATAGATAGTGTTGGAAATGTAACAGAAGGAAGTAAATCTAACATATTTATGGTAAAAGGGAATGATGTAATAACTGCTCCGATTAAAGCGGTTCTTCCTGGAATAACGAGAGGAATTGTAATTGATATTGTAAAATCTTTAGGCTTTACATTATGTGAACAATATGTTTGCTTTGAAAACATATCACAAATGGATGGACTGTTTATTACAGGAACTTCGCCAAAGGTTTTGCCGATAAATAAGGTAGATGATATGCAATTTAGTTCAAGTTCAAATGAATTAATATGTAAGATACAAAATGAATACAATAATAAAATAAAATCGTATATTTTACAAAATACCTCATTAAAAAAATAATATGTTGACATACATGATGGTTTATTGATAAAGTTTAAATAAATAGGTTTTGAGGTTTCGGAGGGTAGTATGGAAGGTGCAGTGATCGAAAAAATTTTAAATAACAACGTGGTTGTTGCTAAAAAGGGTACTACAGATATGATACTAATTGGTAAAGGAATTGGTTTTAATCTTCCCAAAGGTAGTGTTGTACCTGAAAATAGAATTGAAAAGGTATTCATTAATAATAACGAAGAGATAAACCAAAATTATGATAAAATACTTAGCACTGTAGACAGTAAAATCGTTGGCTTATCTGAAGAAATAATTCACAATACCGAATTGGAATTAGACGTAAAGTTAAGTGATCCTATTCACGTGTCTTTACCAGATCACATTAATTTTGCGTTAAGCAGATACGAAAAAGGACTAAATATGGAAAATCCTTTTTTAAATGAGTTAAAGGGTCTTTATCCAAAGGAATTTTCTCTTGCAGAAAAAGGAGTAAACCTTATAAACCAAAGGTTTAATATTCAATTGAAAGACGATGAAATTGGGTTTATTTGTTTGCATATCAGAGCTGCAATTTCAGATAGTGAAGTAGGAAAATCTTACGAGTACACTAAAAGGATAGGAGCAGTAATGGCGCTTATTTCGTCGCTACTTGGCGAAGCTGTAGATAAAAATTCCTTGGAATATGCAAGAACCGTAACTCATATTAACTGCATGGTAGAAAGAGTTAAAACAGGGAAAACAATAAAGAATCAATTACTTGATACTATAAAAGCTGAGTTTGTAAATGAATTTGATTTTGCAATAAAAGTATCTTTAAAAATAGAAGGTATATTTGGAATAAGTGTCCCAGAAGATGAAGTTGGATATTTGGCACTTCATTTAAAAAGATTGTCAGATTTAAATGTTTTAAAAAAATAAGTAACAAATTAAAAAAGGCTAATTTATAAACAATAAAGTTTGTAAATAACAAAACGATAATTAAGTAAATATGTATAGTTAGTTATAAGGTGAGTGATTGGGATGGATAAAAAAATTTATACTGGATCATCTCTTGAAGTTTGTTTAGAAGATGCAAGTAATGAATTGGGAGTTAAAAAAGAAGAACTGAAATATAAAGTAGTAGAGGGAAAAAAGTCTTTATTTAAAAAACACGTTTCTATTGAAGTAGAATATTCATCAATTAAGGATGCTAAAGATGATGTAGAGGAATTAAATAAAAAGGAATTAGATGGATTTATAAAATCGGAAAATGGTGAAATTTTTGTTAAAGATCCGGAAGAAGGCGGAAAACCTGCTATAATATATTCAACGGAAAAAGTTAAAATATTTGTAAATGGCAATGAAATTGTATCGACTGAAGTTTATTCTAAAGATAAAATTACCTTTCTAATTACTGATTCAAAAGAAGCTGAGAGGCACTTAAATATAACTACGAGTCAAGATAAATTAGAGGGCTATATTAGTATCGATTATTGTCCAAAGGATATTATTAAATTAAGAAATTTGACTGCAAGAAATGTATTCATCCCAGAACTAGAAATTAGTGAGCAAAAGTTTCCTCCTAAATATACAGCTGAAGAAATAAAAAATGAAATATGGAAAAATGGTATAAAGTTTGGTATTATTGATGAGAATATTAAAAATTGTATAGAGTTAGAAAAGGTGGATAAAGTTTTAGTAGCAAAGGGTGAAAAGCCAATTGATGGAACAGATGACACCTTGGAATTTATGTTTGAAATAAATAAAGGAAAAAAATTTTATGAAGATAAAAATGGCAATGTAGATTTTAGAAGTGTAGGTGAAGTTAGCTGCGTTGAACAAGGGAAAGTTTTAGCTATAAAGCGGTTAGGACAGGAAGGAAAAGATGGTATGTCTATACTTGGAATCGCTTTAAAGCATAATGCAGGTAAAAAAATCACACTAAAAGTTGGTGATGGCTGTGAAATTAAAAATGAAAATACAGTTATAGCTTCTAGAGCTGGTGAGCCAAGTTATTCAAGTAATAAGTTTTTTGTCCATAGTGTGCATGAAATTGCAACAGATGTGGATTTAAAGGTAGGTAATATTCATTTTAATGGTGATGTTATTATTCATGGAGAAGTTAAAGAAGGTATGATTGTAGAAGCAGGTCATAATATTAACGTGGATAAAAATGTTGATGGTTCTACATTGATTTCAAAAGGGGATACTTCTGTGAGAGGCAACATAATTTTTTCAAAAATCTTTGCAGGAGGTAAAGATGTTGAAAAAATAAAGTTAGCAGATTTTTTAAAAGCTTTAAATGATAATATAATGCAGTTAATAAGTGGTGTTAGGCAAATTATTGAGCATAACCTATTAGGGGTAGAAGTTTCTACTGGAGAAGTAATAAAAATACTTTTAGAAAGCAAATTTAAAATGATACCTAGAATGAGCAGTATTATTTCTAAGATTGATAGTAGTGATAATATTAATTTGGTATGTATACAGCAATTAGTTAAAGAAAAATTAACAGGGCTTGGTCCACTTGAAATAAAATCGTTAGAAGAACTTCTTGAGTTAACAAGAATAATACAAGCTGAACAAAAGAAATTAAATTCTTCTTTGCCAATTCCTGTTAATGTAAATATAAATTATTGCCAAAATTCCGAAATTGAAAGTTCTGGAAATATAATAATTGAAGGTAAAGGAGTATATGTATCTAATCTTACTAGTAATGATAAAATTTTGTTTACTAATCCATCCAGTGTTGTAAGAGGTGGTATACTTAAAGCAAGAAATGAAATTAAATGTGGAACTGTAGGCAGTGAAGCAGGTGTACTAACTAAATTAGCTGTTGATTCAATTGGAAATATTTATGCAAAGGTTGTATATCAAAATTCTATTGTTTCAATTGGTGGTAAAGAGTCTATGATAGATGCACCAAGTAGGGAAGTACATGCATATATAAATAGTAAAAATGAACTTATTGTGGAAAAACTAAAGTTATAGGAGGTTAGTTATGGACAATAATGAATTAAAGGTTCTAATTTTTGTAGTAGATGGCGAATATTATGCTACAGATATTGTAGAAGTTGAAAGAATACTTGGTTATGAACATGATGTTAAATTACCAGATTCGCCTGACTTTGTAGATGGGGTTATAAATTACGAAAGTCAAATATTACCTGTAATTTCCATTGCAAAAAGATTTAAAGTGAATGGAAAAACTGATACAAAGGATGCAAAAATAATTGTTACAAACCAAGAGCATGGAAAATTTGGATTAATAGTTGATTTAGTATCAGAAGTTAAAAATATAAGTACAAGTGAAATAGAGTCAACACCAGATGTGGTTTCTGGAATAGCTAAACGATATATAAAAGGTCTCATAAAATTAGATAAAAAAATTATTATTTTTCTTGATTTTGCAAGTATTCTTACGGATGAAGAAAAAACATTATTATAATTTAGGCGTTAGGTGAAAATATGGAAGAAATAAAAGAAATAAGAATAGGAATAGCCGATTTAAATACAGTTTTTAAGCCTGGTAGGTTAATAACAGTAGGTTTAGGATCTTGTATTGGAATAGCTATATACGATAAAGATGCCAATCTGGGTGGACTTGCACATATTATGCTTCCAGATAGTACACAATTTAATAGTAATGCTAATCCTCATAAGTTTGCTGATCTTGCAATCCCAATTTTAATTGAGCAAATGCAAAAGCAAGGAGCGATTGTTAGGAGAATGCAATGCAAAATTGCTGGTGGAGCATCTATGTTTACATTTAGTGATAAAAAAATGAATATGGATATAGGAAGCAGAAACAGCATAGCAGTTAAAGAAACACTTAAAAAATTCAATATACCTATTCTTGGAGAAGATATAGGTGGAAATAAAGGAAGGACCATGATTTTAGATACTAATGAATTTAGTGTTCAAATTAGAACAGTAGGACTAGGCAATCGAGAGATATAAAGAGGTGATAAGTAATGGACAAGATTAAAGCGTTAGTGGTAGATGATTCTGCATTGATGAGAAAGATTATATCCGATATGCTTACTGAAAAAGGTGATATTGAAGTAATTGATACAGCAAGAAATGGTCAGGATCTATTTGAAAAACTAAAACGAAAGACTCCAGACATTATAACTTTAGATGTTGAAATGCCCATTATGAATGGTATAGAGGCATTAAAGAATTTAAAAAGCGAAAATATTAATATACCTGTAATTATGCTTAGTAGTCTTACTAAAGAAGGAGCAGAATTAACCATGGATTGTTTACATTATGGTGCTTTCGATTTTGTTCCAAAACCTTCAGGAGGTATTTCTGTAGATATTATAAAGGTTCAAGATGAATTATTATTAAAAGTTAGAACGGCATATGAAAAGTATTCAGTTAAAAGTACTAGAGTAAAAGAGATAGAACATAAAGCACCACTTAAAATAGAATATGTAAAAAGAACTGTAAATAGTGGTAAAATTAATGCTGTTGTTATAGGTGCCTCAACAGGCGGTCCTAAAGCACTTTATTCTGTAATAACAAATCTTCCTAAAAATATAGGAGTTCCAGTATTTGTTGTACAGCATATGCCTGTTGGCTTCACTAAAGCTTTTGCGGATAGGCTAAATTCTAACAGTGAAATAAAAGTTGTTGAGGCAACGGATGGCGAAGTGTATGAAAAAGACGTATTATATATTGCACCAGGAGGATTTCATATGGAAATAGATAATAGGTGTATAAGACTTAATAAAGAACCAGCAATATGGGGTGTTAGGCCTGCTGTTGATAAGCTTTTTATTTCAGCATCAAATATATTTGGCTCTGCAATTGTAAGTGCTGTTTTAACTGGAATGGGTAAGGATGGAGCTCATGGAACTGAAATTATTAAGAAAAATGGCGGTGTAACAATCGCTGAAGATGAATCTACTTGTGTTATATATGGCATGCCAAGAGCGGCATATGAGACCGGAGCCGTTGATTATGTTTTGCCATTAGATAGGGTTTCAAATGAAATCGTTAAAATAGTTAAAAGCTATTGAATATAAAAAAAGCACGAGGGGGATGAGACTATATGAATATAGACCAGTTTAAAGATTGGGTGCATAAAGATTTTGGCATATATTTATTTGCCTATAAAGAGAACCAATTAAATAGGAGAATTCTTAGCTTAATGTCAAGAGTAGGAGCAAAGGATTTAGATGAATACGTAAAGCTTTTGAAGACAGATTCTAATCAGAGGCAAAAGTTTTTAGATTTTATTACGATAAATGTAACAGAGTTCTTTAGAAATCCAGAACTTTTTGATGAATTAAAAAAAGAACTTCAAGCATATTTGGATGCTCATAGAAATGGAATTAAAATATGGAGTGCAGCTTGTTCAATTGGAGCAGAACCGTATTCTTTGGCAATAATATTAGATAATTTGAAAAATTCAGATAAAAATACAATAATTGCTTCGGATATTGACTCTACCATACTGGAAAGAGCAAAAAAGGGAGAATTTACCGATGCAGAAATTAAAAATGTAGAGGCAAGCTATCTTAAGAAATATTTTGAAGCAAAAAATGACAAATATACTATAGACACAAGAATTAAAAATATGATAACATTTAGAAAACATGACTTGATTTTGGATGATTATGAAAAAGGTTTCGATTTAATTGTTTGTAGAAATGTAGTAATCTATTTTAACCAAGATATTAAAGAAAAAATTTATGAAAAATTTAGTTCATCTCTAAATAGGGGTGGGTTATTGTTTGTAGGTGCTACTGAAAGTATTTATAATTGTAAAGAGTTTGGTTTTGAAAAGGCTTCAACTTTTATTTATAGAAAGCTATAAGGAGGAGATTATAAATGGATACATCTCAATATTTATCAATGTTTCTAGAAGAATCAATGGATAATTTACAGACATTGAATGAGGCACTACTTATTCTAGAGCAAGAACCAGAAAATGTGGACAAACTAAATGAAATATTCAGGGTAGCACATACGATTAAAGGCATGGCAGCTACAATGGGCTTTAACAGAATGGCAGAATTAACTCATAAAATGGAAGACGTGTTATCAGAGTTTAGAAATGGTGTTTTAAAGGTTACACAAGAAGTTGTAACGGTATTATTTAAGTGTTTGGATACATTAGAACAAATGGTTGATAATATTTCTAATGGAGACGAACAGGAAATACCTGTAGATGATATCATGAAAAGATTGGATTCCATTTCTAAATTAGCTGAAGATGGACAAGACTCTGAAGAAAAAGAGGCTGAAACAACATCTGCTTTAGAAACAGTTGAGGCTAAGGACATCCAAATTAGTAGTCTTGATAAAATGAAGTTAAATGAGTATGATGTAAATGTAATGAAGCAAGCTATTGAAAAAAATTATAATGCTTTTGAAATAGATATTAATATTAGTAAAAGCACATTATTAAAATCTGCTAGAGCATTTTTGATATTTAAATCACTAGAGGATTGCGGAGAAATAACAAAATCAATTCCAGGTACAGAGGATCTTGAAAATGAAAATTTTGAGTTTGAAATACAATTAGTTTATTTAACTCAAAAATCAAAAGAAGAAATAGTAAAGCTTTTGATGGATATATAGGAAGTAGAATCTATAGATGTAAAGCCAGTTAGTGTAGATGAATTGAAATCAGCAGCTAAAAAAGATACAAAGCCGCAAGCTTCAGTTAGTAAACCAGAAGAAATTAAAGTAGCTCCAGTAGCTAAAGCAAAAGCTGAAGTAGAGACTGTAAAAAAGGCACAGACAGAAAAGCCAGCAGAAGCACATAAAAAGGTTCATCAATCCGTAAGAGTTGATCTTGAAAGATTAGATAAATTTTTAAATATGGTTTCTGAACTTGTTATAAATAGGACCAGACTTGAGCAAATTAGTAGCAGCTACAAACTAACAGAATTAAATGAAACTATAGAACAAGTAGCAAGAACTACAAATGATTTACAAGATTTAGTAATGAAAATCAGAATGCTTCCTTTAGATACAGTATTTAATAGATTTCCAAGAATGGTTAGAGATTTATCTGTAGAGCTAGAAAAAGAAATGGAGCTTATTATAGAAGGTCAAGATACTGAGCTTGATAGAACCGTTATAGATGAAATAGGAGAGCCGTTAATACATCTTATTAGAAATTCTGCAGATCATGGAATTGAAAAGAAAGATGAAAGAATTGCTAAAGGAAAGGATCCTGTAGGAAAGATAAGATTAATAGCTTATCAAGAAGGCACTAAGGCAGTTATAAAAGTTCAAGATGATGGTGCTGGAATCAATGTTCCAAAAGTAAAAGCAAAAGCAGAAAAAATTGGAATTGCAACTGATGGAATGAATGATAGTGACATTATGAATTTAATTTTTGCACAAGGCTTTAGCACTAATGAAGTTGTT
>JAJXYA010000268.1 GCA_021780795.1 Bacillota bacterium
GAACCGCAAGGCATAGAAATTATTGGTCGTGCTGAAAATGGTAAACTGGGCCTAAATATGGTTGATTTCCATAAGCCGGATGTAATTACTCTGGATGTTATAAGATAGTATTAATAAAAATATAACCAAAGCAGATCAACAGCCTTAGAGCTGTTTTATAAAGCAAAAATTTATTTATTGGGGGCTAATGTAATGAAGTTATCAATAAAAACAAGGCTGATGCTACTAGTGATTTGTATTTGTTGCAGGATAGGATGTAAAATTTATTCTCCGTTTTAAACCATTTTTTTATGCTTGAACTAATAATCACTTTAATTATAATTGGAGCAGTAATTTATGCAATGGCACGTCAAGTAATGCCTCAGCAAGTACGGTTACTTTCTTTTATTGTTTTTCCAGCCATTGCCGCATATGAAACCTATAAATTATTGCCGAGACCTATTATCCCATTCAATCAAATTGTTGAATGTATGCTTATAATCCTGGTTGGATTAGCGGCCGGAACTATTCAGGCAGCTTACACTCGTGTATATTACAAAGATAGTAAGTTATACATGTGTGGAGGAAAGGTATCACTCATTGCTTGGCTTGCAGTAATGTTTCTCAGGCTTATAGTAGAATTGATTTTCCAAGGATTTAACATGTTCACATCTTCCAATAGCTTTCTGTGGATTCTATGGGCTGCTATAGCTGCAACTTTTGGTTCCAGAAGTATATTTTTGTACTTGAAACATCCTGAAATAGGAAATGTTTTGACAGAAGAACGAGCTGCAAAAAATCGATATAGGAATTAAGAAAACACTATGAGAATATAGATTGGCAGTATCAAAAAAATTAATACCTCCTTCGATTGCATGTTTGATTACAGGACGCCGGGCTTCCTGAAGCCTCAATTGTTTTTGGAATTGAATTGGACTCATTGCAGTTACTTCCTTAAAATGTCTATAAATTCTTCAACACTTAAAAGTTCTAAAATAAGGCCTGGAGTAAATTCAATTTTGCAATACAAGTTGGGCACTTCTGGGGAAGATTCCATTGCTTAAAAGATAATTGGTAAATCTATAGATGATACAATGTAATTCGATGGTCCACCCCTAAAGCGTTCACCACCAAGTATAATATCCTTTGAGCCATGAACTACGATACAGAGGGAAGGATTATAATTTTTTAGAATAGGTTGTTATCCCATTTGTATATAGGTTATCTACTAACTTGCACAATTCTTCTGACGATAAATCTTTTTCTTTTCGTATCCAAAGGCGAAATAATGAAAGTGATGTTGATATGTAAAACTCAATCAAGTATGGCGTTAAGGAATTATATTCTGGAAAGTTCAAGCCCAATTTATCAAAGGGAATTTCTCTTTTCAAGCGTTCTAAAAAACGAATACTTCCATAATCGCCCAAAATGGCTTTGAGAACTGAGATATGCTCGCTATTTTCCAAACAATGAAAAGCATTTTCCATAGGATGTGTAGATGCTTTCATATTCATAAATTCCATTTTCATGTAGCTCAATAAATCATTCTCAATAAAGTCTAACAATTCGTAAATATCAGCAAAGTATTGATAAAATGTGCTACGGTTATACCCCGCCTTGTTAGCACTGAGTGATAATCAAAGTAAAAATATTGTTACAATGACTAATAACTCAACTGGATTTTCGACCTGGCTAGATATTGTTGGAGATAGACTTTTACCGGCTTTTCCTAGTGTTGGCGGACAGATTAAAGATGGAATATTGTATGCTCGTATTCCACCAAAGTTTCTAATAGCTACTATGTTTGGAGAAATCAATGGTTTAGAAACAGAACGTGTAAAAAACCTAGCAAAATTATTTAAAACAGCAAAATTTCCCTACGCAATTAATAAGGATATGAAATCATATCTAATAACACATTCAATATCAGATATTGCACTTTTGGGTGGTTTATATTTTGAAAATAAGATAAGTAATGAAAAAACAGCAAGAACCAGAAAAACGGCGCAACAAATAACAATCACTTTAAAAACGTATTTAAGGGCAATACAAAAAGCTGGCATTGATATTAATCCATCTGCATTTAAAATTGTGCTCAAATTTCCAAATTTCATTCTAAAATTTTTCTTTATGATGTGGCTAAGGACTAAAATGGTGAAGGATATGATGCTACCGGATTATGCTAGTAATGCAAATAACGAAGTTGTGAAACTTAATAACGATTTATTGAAGTTTTTAAGTGAAAGGGGTATCACAATGTAAATAGGAAATCTGACTGATTAAAATTGTATTAAAATATTCATTTAGCCTAAGTTATCTAATCAAAATTTATGTTAGCTTGAAAAAAGTTAATAAATAGTTTAATTTTAGTTTAACTGTAGTTTAACATCGTGTAATAATATTATTGTTAAACTAAGCTTCAAAGGGGTGATCTAAAACGACTATTAAAAATAGGCTTTTTATTTCAAATATATTGATGATACTAATTCCTAGTATCGTTACCATTGTTGTTTTTTCAATTTGTGTTTTGATTTTTAGAATGATATTTCAAGACACACCAAATTTGAATCAAGTTGGAATTGATACCCATGAAGTTCGGAAGGCATCAACTAGTGCGCTTATTGCGTTAATTGCTTTTTTTGTTTTCCTCGGCTTTGTCATTGTTATGTATTTTACCAATCGTTTTCTAATAAAATTTGTGTTCAAAAAGATTCAACAACCTTTAGAAATGCTATCAGATGGTGTTCATCAAGTGAGTGAAGGTAATCTTGATTATCGCCTATTATATCAAGAAAATGATGAATTTAAGCCGGTTTGTGAAGACTTCAACAACATGGCAGTGCGATTAAAAAACTCAATAGAAGAAGTTCAAAAAAATGAGAGAAACCGAAAAGAACTACTGTCTAGTATTTCACACGACTTGCGTTCTCCTTTAACTTCAATTAAAGCATTTGTTGAAGGTTTACTTGATGGTGTTGCTGCCACACCTGAATCACAGCGGGAGTATTTGGAGATTATAAGGCAAAAAACAGATGATATCAATAGCATGGTAGCACAATTGTTTTTGTATTCAAAAATGGATATGGGCAACTATCCAACATACCCTGAAAAATTAGAAATCGGGAGAGAACTTTCTGATTTTGTGACTGCTTCCATGGAGGAATACAGAGCCAAGGGGCTAACGATTGAAGTAAGCTATATTAATGATAGAAAGTATATCTATGCTGATCCAATACAACTTAGGAGCGTTTTTGCCAATATATTAAACAACAGTTCTAAATACAAAAATAAGGAAACTGCCAATGCAACCATTAGTTATATAGTGAAAGATAGCATGATTCATATCGTCTTTCAAGATGACGGACCAGGTGTTCCAGAAGAATCGCTTACAAAACTTTTTGATGTATTTTATCGTGGTGATTTTTCAAGGAATAACCCACATCAAGGAAGCGGATTAGGTCTTGCCATTGTTGCCAAGGCTATAGAAAGGATGAACGGTAAGATTTATGCTGAAAATTGCAAAGAAAGTGGTTTGCGCACTATAATAGAAATTCCAGAAATGAGGAATATATAATGAAAAGAATCTTGATTATTGAAGATGACACTGAAATAGCCATGATTGAAAGAGACTATCTTTTAGTCAATGATTTTGAAGCTAAAATAGCGAAAACTGGAAATGAAGGAATTCAAGCGGCATTGGCTGAACAGTACGACCTGATATTGCTAGATCTTATGTTGCCAGGTGCAGACGGTTTTTCAGTATGCCGAAAATTGAGGGAAACTTTAGATATTCCAATTATCATGGTGACAGCAAAACAAGAGGATATTGACATGATTAGAGGGCTAGGATTGGGAGCAGACGATTATATTACAAAACCTTTTTCACCCAATGTTTTGGTTGCTCACGTTAAGGCGAATCTTTCTCAATATCAGCGCTTAAAAAATAACATACACAGAAATATGAGTGAAATATGTGTGGGTGATATTTGTATTCAGGAAGGTTCCCGTCGTGTGTTTGTCAGGGATAGAGAGATTGAAGTTAAAAATAAGGAGTACGAATTACTGCTATTTCTAGTTACAAACATAGATTTGGTTTTTAGTAAAGAGATGCTTTATGAGAGAATTTGGGGTTTTAATGCACTTGGCGACAATGCAACTGTAGCTGTTCATATTAATCGCCTACGAGAAAAAATAGAGGATGATCCTGCAAATCCAAAGTATATTCAAACAGTTTGGGGAGCAGGTTATCGCTTTAATATATATTAAGATAAAAAATAGAAAATGCAGCTTTGGGCAATATACATTGCTTAAAGCTGCATTTTTATTTTACTCAATGCCAGTTTATAAAAAGTTTATGAATAGTTTAACTTCATTTTATTAGGAGTTTAAGTAGCCAATATATACTTGAAATATGCTAAAGAAAGGTGGTTATATGAATGGAATATTTACTTCAAACGAAGGATTTATCGAAAAGCTTCGGTGGGAAAATGGTCGTTGACCGTATATCTATCGGTGTAAAAAAAGGTGATATTTATGGTCTTATAGGAGAAAACGGTGCAGGAAAAACAACGCTTATGCGTATGGCTTGTGGTTTGGCAGAGGCCTCTAGCGGTGAAATTATGTTATTTGGAAGTACTGATCTTGTTTCCAAACGACATAGGATGGGGTGTACAATTGAAAACCCGGCACTGTATCCATCTATGACGGCTATGGAAAATATGGAAGCTCAACGTTTATTGCTCGGTATTAAGGATGAAAAGGTATCGAAAAAGTTACTAGATATGGTTGGACTTAGCATGACAGACAAGAAAAAAGCAAAAAACTTTTCTCTTGGTATGAAACAGCGGCTCATGATTGCTCTGTCCCTTTTAGGTGATCCAGAACTGCTTGTTTTGGATGAGCCCATAAACGGGCTTGACCCAATGGGAATAAAGGAAGTCCGTGACTTGTTCCTGCATCTGAACAAAGAGAGAGGTATGACAATACTGGTTTCAAGTCATATTCTTGGAGAACTAGAAAAAATATCGACTCGTTATGGGATTATTAGTAACGGGAAAATGGTGGATGAATTTCAAGCAGATGAATTAAGTAGCCGCTGTGGCAAAAATCTGCTTATATATTCAAATGATGCTATGAAAACAAAAGAGATAATAAGTCGCATGTTTTCTAATGTGCAATGTGAGAAAATGTTTGAAGATGCAATCCGACTGAAAGGTCATATTGAAGAAGCAGGTAGCATAAATACCAAGCTTATCAATGCAGGAATTACTGTAAAAGCCTTGATACCAGAGAGCGAAAGCTTGGAGGATTACTTTATGAGCCTGATGGGAGGAAAAAAACATGATTAACATTTTAAAATCAGATTTTTACAAATTGAGAAAGAGCAGAGCATTTTGGATTTGCACTGTTTTGTGTGCTATATTTGGTGTCATGATGGTTTTTTATATGAAAAGGCAATTTGCAGCAGCACAATTGCCAGGGCATGACCATGATCTTGACCCATTAGTTCCACTAATTCCTCATATTAGCGGTGTCTTTATGATGGGAAACCTTATGTCTGTTCTTGGCAATAGTCCTCACATCCTTATTATGGGTATATTTACTGCTATATTTGTATCAAGTGAATTTATTTTTGGAACAATGAAAAATGTGCTGTCACGAGGAGCAGATAGAATTAATGTCATATTTTCCAAATTTATAGTTTGCAGTATTTCTTCCCTTGTAATGCTAGGTGTTTATACACTGACAACCCTTATAACAGGAACCATTGTATGGGGATTTGACCCGCAAAAAGCGGCAACTTCTTCAGGAATAATTACGATGCTACTGATGCAAGCACTTTTGGTACTCTCTTTTACTATGATTTTTGTCTTCACTGCTATGTCAATGCGTTCCAATGGTGGAGCAATAGCAGTCAATGTGGTATATGTGTTATTGGTATCTTTATTGCTCAGTGCAATTAGTTCCATTTTAGGACCTACTGTTAATTTGGGTAAATATTGGCTAAAAGATAATATTGTAGCGCTAGCAACCATATCACCAGCGTCAGGGGATATCATTAATGGAATATTAGTTGCACTAGGATGGGGTATTGTCGCTATTATAGCAGGAATAGTTCTTTTTAAGAAGCAAGATGTAAAATAAGGAATGTATAAATTTTCCTTTTGAACAGGGCTTTCACCAAGAAGCACCATCTCCATATTTTTCGTCTATCCATGACATACCAATAATTGTATCCGAGTTCACCTTTAAAAGCCTCATATAATACCAATTCATCGAGAATTATTCAGCTGTTTAAAATCAATCGAATTGTTGATTTGAAAGTATTGTTTGAGGTTATACTAGAATATGACACTGTTGATGAATTTTTTTAACAGATAGGATAGATGCTAAATTTTTCATAGAAGCAGTTCATATATTGGTGGATTTCAAAGGTCATGTTTGCCTCCATCATACATATCTACCACCGCATGTAAGTGGCTTTAAAGCTTAACTTGCAAGTGGTGGTGAGTTCACTAAAATAAAATTAGAAAGAGTAACAACAGATAATATTACTTTTTTTGAGATAATAAAGTATAATAAATTATAACGAAAATACTATTTACCAAAATATAACATAAGTTTAACGATATATGAACTTAATCTTAGTATAAATTTGATAAAATTTAAGTCAATGGGATGCTTCGATATATAAATTAGTACAAACACTCAATATGAGTATGGAAGGGGTTTAGAAATAAATATGGTAAATTCAGCTACAAAAATATTTTCTGATCTTGACTTTGGGGATACAAATAAATATATTTATCAAGAAAATTATAAAGAAGATATGTTAAATAAAGTTGAACCGTATTTAAAGAGAAAATTAAAAAATGGGTATATAGTTGGAAAGAAAAACTTACAGCTTTATTATGAGAAATTTATTGTTGAAAATCCAAAAGGAAATATAGTCATTTGTCATGGACTTAGAGAATTTACTGAAAAGTATTACGAGTTAATTTATTATTTTATGCGAGATGGATATTCTGTTTTTATAATTGAGCATAGAGGTCATGGTCGTTCTCAAAGGCTTGGAATAGACTCATCGCAAGTAAATGTGGAAAAATTCAATTATTATGTTGAAGATTTTAAAAAATTCATAGATGAAATTGTTATTCCAGATAGTGGGAATAAAAGTTTATTATTATTTGCACATTCAATGGGTGGGGGAATAGGTACTGCTTTTTTAGAGGAATATACCAATTATTTTAAGGCTGCTGTGCTGAGTTCACCAATGCATGGAATGAATACAGGTAAATCTCCTAAAATTTTAGCTAATGTTGTTTCTATAGCAATGAAAGTTTGTGGAAAAGGTAAAATGTATCTTCCAGGACAAAAACCATACAGTGGTGAAAAAAAAGTTGATAAAAGAGCTACTAATTGTAAAGAAAGGTATGAATATATTCAGGATAAGATAAAAAAGAATAATTCATACCGTAGTGGCGGAATATCTGCTTTGTGGTATATTGAAAGTTTGAAAGCAACTAAGAAACTTATAAAAAAAGAAAATGCTTCAAAAGTAGAAATACCAATATTAATATTACAAGCAGAATATGATAACCTTGTTATACCTAAAGGACAAAATAAGTTTGCTACTTACGCTAAAAAGAGTGAATTAATTTTTGTAAAGGGTTCTAAGCATGAGTCATATTCTGAAAGAGATGAAATAGTATTTCCTGTTCTTGATAAAGTATTATCATTTTACGAGAATAACTATTAGTTATTATTTATTATTTTCAGAGTAAAACTTAAAGGCTTCTCCGATAAATTTTGATGCACCTTGGCCATATTTTTTATCAGTTGCATTTATAAATAAAGGTTTTGATAAATATAGATCTGAAAGATAGGCCAAATAATTTTCGCCTTCATCTACTTTTAAAGCATTATGTGTTTTTTTAGTTTCAGCTTCTATTTCAGAAACAATTTCTTGAATCTCTTTTGAAGTAGGATCTTTACTTAAGTTAGAACTAAGGTTTTTATATAGAGTTTCTATTTTTGGTTCATAGTCACCTAAATAAATTTTCAAAGCTTTTCCAATGTATTTAGCTGCACCCTCTCCATACTTTTCATCTATCCATGACATGCCAATTCCGCCATGTTTCTTAATAGTATTTTCTAGTTCTATGGTAAAGGTTGAATAAGACCTTACCATAGTAAGCCAATAATAGTCGCCTAACTCATCTTTAAAAGCTTCATAATCTTTTTTAGCAATATAAGTTATTTCTTCAGCAATTTTTTGAATTTCCTCTGAAGCAGGATCCTTACTTAAATCAGTTGTAAGTTTTTTATATAGTTCTTTTAACTTTGGATGATTATCATTAAGGCAATCATTTTTAAAGGTATCAATTTGCTCTGCTTTAGTTAGTGCTTCACTATTCAAATTTTTCTTTATAGCTTCGGTAAATCTCTCTATACTTCCATAACGAGCTATAGCATCTTTAGCAATATCAACTTCCTTTGTTTTACACTTTTCAATGAATTCATCATACTGTTCTATACTACCGTAAAGTTTAATTAATTTATCTTTGTTTTCAGTTTTATAGTCTTCTAATACCTTATAATATTTTGTCATATCAAACTCTTTAAAACTCATAGTATGTGCTCCTTTTATAGTTTTATTTATAAGTTCTATCAAGCCATTAAGTCTATCTCGTTTTAAAACGATTAGCTTTTTATGACTTTCTAGTGCTTTCATCTTATCAAAGTGAGGGCTAGTTATGATTTCTTTAATTTCTTTAAGTGGCAAATCAAGTTCTTTAAAAAACAAAATTTGCTGCAAAGTTTCAAGAGCCTCATCATCATATATCCTGTAGCCTGCTTCTGTTAATGCAGTTGGTTTCAATAATCCAATTTTGTCGTAGTGATGAAGCATACGCACACTTATTCCTGTTAAATCTGAAACTTGTTTTACTGTTCTCATAATTATACCTCCAACGTTGATTTTAGAGCTGT
>JAJXYA010000453.1 GCA_021780795.1 Bacillota bacterium
AAAAATTAAGTTGACTTAGATTTACTACTATGCTAAAGTAAATTTATAATTTGCAAATTACATAAAAAGTTTATATATTTAAGTTTTCTAGGGTTCCGCAGTTTATAACTGGCTGGTCCGAGAGAAAACGCACAGTTAACTGTGTACACGGAAGGATAAAAGCCTGGGAGATATTTTGATAATATTTCTTATGGCTTTTTTATTTTTATTTTTTTAAATAAGCCATGAGATATTACTATACTAATCTTAACTACTAATTTAGGGAGGTGGAGTTTATGGAATGGATTTATTTAGTTATAGCAGGTTTTTTCGAAGTAGGCTGGGCAATGGGGCTGAAGTATTCACAAGGATTTACAAAAACAATACCTAGCATATTAACTGTTATAGGAATGGTTGCAAGTTTCTATTTTCTATCATTGTCTTTAAAAAGCTTGCCACTAGGCAATGCATATGCAATTTGGACAGGTATAGGAACTGTTGGTACTGTAGTCTTAGGTATTATTTTATTTAAAGAACCGATTAATGTAATGCGTGTGATTTGTATTGCATTTATAGTGCTTGGAATCGTTGGCCTCAAATTAATATCAGTAGACTAATAATCGTATATAGTTTAGAAATAGCAAAAATAAGTATAATATTAACGAAAGCGAAGTGAAAAGGGTAAAATATGAAGCATTGCAGATGATTAGTTAATATGAAGGAGGAATTTTAATGAAAAAGTTTGTTATTGAAGAGGATTTTTGGAGCCTATTTCCCAGTGTTAGGATAGGAGTTGTTATCTGTAATGGTATAGATAACTCTATAAAGGATGAAGAAAAATATAAAGAAACGCTTTTAAATTCAGAAAAGGAAGCCTTAAAACATTTGCAGAATGCAGAATTTAGCAGTAACGAAGTTATAAAAGTATGGAGAGAGGCATTTCAAAAGTTTAAAACAAAGAAGGGTGCAAGGTCATCTATTGAGGCGTTACTAAAGAGAGTGAATAATGGAAATCATTTAGGGACTATCAATCCACTAGTTGATATTTACAACTGTATTTCATTAAAATATGCATTGCCCTGCGGTGGTGAGGATATCGATACATTTGCTTCTGATATAAGACTTACAAAGGCAGTTGGAGATGAAAACTTTGTTACACTGGGAACGGATAAAAGTGAACCACCCTATGAAGGTGAGATAATATATAAAGATAATGAGGGAGCAATTTGCAGGTGCTGGAATTGGCGTGAATCAGTAAGAACCATGCTCACTGAAAATACAAAGAATGCTTTTTTATGTATCGAATTAGTTGATGAAAAAAGAGCAGAAGACTTTGAAAATGCTTTAAAGGATTTAGAAAAAACAGTACAGGAGAATTTAGGCGGAACCTGTAAGGCTTCAATTCTTGATATTAACAATAAAGAAGTAACAATAGAATAATTAAGGAGGTTAAAGTCCTTGAAGGACTTTAACGGGCAACTTGCGAGTGGGAACGAGTAGGTTTAAGTTGCCCCGTGTTCCGACTAAAAGGAGGAAAAGGTGATGGGTGGTTTCAGTTATAAAGATATTTATATTGAGGATGGAAGAAGGGTATTGGAAGTTAATATACTTCCAGAAAAACATTGTAACTTTGACTGTATATTTTGTCCTATTGGAAGGTCGCAAAATAAAGTAGATACCCAAAAGTCATTTGATAAAATAGATAGTTCCTTGATGGAACTAGAAAGCATGATAGAAAATACAAAAGCAGAATTAATCTTTATTAACTCAAAAGGTGAAGCTTTAGTAAATGAAAAAATTATTGATGTAATTAATATTATTAAAGGTAAAGGACTTCCAGTTAAGCTACTATCAAACGGTTATATTCTAAATAGGCCGGAATTTAAAGAGATTGCTAACTTGTGTGAGGAAGTTATTGGCGAGATAAAGGTTATTTCAAATGAAGATTTTCAAAAAATCCAAAGGCCAATTGCAGGATATACTTTTGAGGAGCATATTTCAAGTATGAAAGCTTTTAGAGCACAATATAAAGGCAAATTTATATTAGAAGTAACTATACTGAAGGGCTATAACGATGATGAAGAAGCAATTGAGAAGATAAAAAGTATTATTAAGGAAATAGCCCCAAACAAGATAATTATTGCAAGAATGGACGATGAACCATTTAAGAAAAAACTTGGTATAACTGATGAAAGATTTGAAGAAATTTCAAATACATTACTAAATATTTAGTAATGTTAATATATAATATTATTATTTAACAAATCAAAATGCCAACAATAGCCCAGAACACCGCATTATTCAGGAATGAATTTTGGGGTGTTTTTTAGTTTGGATTTCAAGATTATTGGAATTCAATAAGGCATTTAAGAATGTCAACAATTTTATAAATGTGGACATGTAATCTTTTGGCTTTGGGGCGTTATCATATTAGCAACCTCCGTAGTTAGCTCCTTCGAAAACTCCCCTTGGGGACGCAAACAATAATCAAATTAAGAAATAATGGTTATCTGAAAACAAATAATATTGACGCAATATAACCGTTATAGTATATTAAAATTATTACTATAAATTGCTAAATATAAGCCATTATTAAAAGAGGGATATCTCTATTGGACTTAAGTTATATTGAGAGAATTAGTGAATAACTTTTTTATTAAATGATACAATCAAATAAAATATGATAGTAGTAATAAGGAGGGCAATTTTATGCAGAAAATAATTCCACATTTATGGTTTGACAAAGAAGCAGTAGAAGCGGCTAAATGGTATGTAAGTTTGTTTGAAAATTCCAGCATTATTAACATAACTACCATTTCAGATACCCCATCAGGAAATGCAGAACTCGTTGATTTTCAACTTGCTAATTTAAAATTCTCAGCAATTAGTGCAGGTCCATATTTTGCATTGAATTCATCTATATCTTTGATGGTTGCTTGTAGCACTTTTGAAGAGGTTGATAGATTATATGCTAGTCTGTCTTCTGGTGGAACAGACCTCATGCCTTTAGGGGAGTACCCTTTTAGTAAACGGTATGCATGGTTACAAGACAGATATGGTCTTAGCTGGCAGCTCATGTTCGTTGAAAATATGGAAGAACATGAAAAAATAAGACCTACCTTATTATTTAGTGGAGACGTTTGTGGTAGTGCTGAAGATGCAATTGACTTTTATGCATCAGTTTTTGAGGAATCCAATAAAGGCTTTATAAACCACTATGTAGAGGGAGAAGCAATGGATAAAAGGGCAAAAATAAACTATGGAGAAGTTGATGTCCTAGGAACGGAGCTAATAGTTATGGATCATGGCTTTGGCGGAGATTTCACTTTTAATGAAGCTTTTTCTTTCATGGTGCTTTGTGATAACCAAGAAGAAATAGATTATTTTTGGGATAAACTTTCCTTTGTTCCTGAGGCTGAACAATGTGGATGGCTCAAAGATAAATTTGGATTATCTTGGCAGATTGTACCTATTGGTATGGGTGAAATTCTGATGAATGGGACGAAGGAACAAGTTAAACGTGTCACTGAGGCATTTCTGAAAATGAAAAAATTTGATTTGCTAACCCTTGAAAAAGCACGTTTGGGGTAGGTAGATTACTACTACCCCCATCAGTTGTAAGTGGGTTGTTATTCATAATATTTAGCATGAAGCATACATTTGATATTTTATAGCGAGTATAGCAAAGCAGCAGTGAATGTAAGAAACGAGGAGGAACAGGTATGGAGCTAATTGAGATTATGAGCGAGATTGAGTCGCTTGGTAGTGAAAGAACGAAGAAAATTTATGAAAGCCAAGGCGCCAGGAAACCACTTTTCGGCGTTGCTTCAGGTGCCTTGAAGCCAATTGCTAAAAAAATAAAAAGAAATCAGCCACTTGCTGAGCAACTGTACGCAACTGGTAACTATGACGCAATGTATCTAGCTGGAATGATAGCAGACCCTAAAAATATGACTCCAGCAGATTTTGACCGTTGGATTGAAAAGGCTTATTTTCATATGATTTCAGACTTTATTGTGGCTGTAACCCTTGCTGAAACTGATTTTGCTCAAGAGGTTGCTGACAAATTTATAGCAAGTGGAAACGAGCTTGTTATGTCTGCGGGATGGAGCTGTTATGAATGGTTAATCGGCTCCAGGAAGGATGCCGAGTTTAACCTCAGTAAGATTCTTTCTATGCTTGAAACAGTTGAAAAACTCATACATTTTGAGCCAAACAGGACGAGAGCTGCAATGAATGGTTTTGTTATTGCAGTAGGCGTATCGTTTATTCCACTGCACGAAGAAGCTATGCGTACGGCAGAACGGATTGGTGAAGTATCGGTTTCTTTGGGCGAAAGAGCATGCCGCATACCCAATGCTTTTGAGAGCATCAAAAATCAAAGGGATAAGGGACGGCTAGGATTCAAACGCAAGAATGTGAGATGTTAGATCTTTATATCTAAATGCCACATTATCCATAATTATTGTGCCAGCCACTTATGTGAAATATCCTAAAAATGTACTGGGATGAGAAAAAAGGTGCTTGAGTATGCATTTTCAATGGGATGTTTTGGAATGATTTAGAGATGTTTCCACAAAGGAGGCATGTTGAGTGTGTGGCATTGATAGAGAGAAAACAGGCTGGTATCAAAGGCTTTTAAGGTTTTTAAGTAAAAATTGAAGTGTGTTTTATGTTCCCTAAGCCTACGGTTTTTAGGGAATTTTTGTTTGAGGGGGTCTATGCAAATACGCATAACTAAAGATATTTGCGTTAAAGTATAGGTTTTGCATAATTGTTTATGCAGTTATAGAAAAACGACCCCCTTACCTCTACCAAATAAAAATTATGATTTTGATACAACGGAAGGCCAACTTAAAGGTTTCAGTATCACAAAGTATGTGACGCCATCTCGGATGCCTTTTTCTTTCGGCTATGGTTCTCAAGGGGACGGCCAGTCCCCTTGGAAATATTTCGTCTTACTTTACACCCTTTTAGGGTTTACACAATTTATGGGACAATAACTATCCTCTTTCCATGTTCCTCCATGTTCCAAACTTTTTCAATGTCTTTAAGAGGGTATTTTACAATGTCCATACTTAATACACCTTGTCTTATCATATCCCATACAAGCTTGGTACCCTCAATAAGAGCCTCAGGTGGGGTCTGGGCACCCATCATTCCATAAATCTCAAGGCCTGAAGTTATTAAGCTTTGACCTGGGAGTTGTGCGGTCCATCCTGCTAATCCTCCGATGAGAACGAAACGGGTTCTTTTACTTGGTGCACCGAGCGCAGTTGGAGTAAAGGAGTTTATTATAACTTCTGCCGGGTGGCCCCAGAGATAATCAAGTATCACATCGTAGCCGTTTCCAGCTTCTTTTTTTAAGGCTTCCACTACTTTCTCATCCGGCTGGTTAAGGTTTATAAAGGCATCTGCGCCTAACTCCCTCAGCTTTTCTCCTGATTCCGGATTTCTTCCTGTTCCGATAACCCTTCCTGCTCCAAGATACTTTGCAATCTGTACGGCAAGCATTCCTGAAACACTTGTAGCACCGTTAATCAGTACAGTTTCACCCAATTGAAGCTTTGCAACATATTTAAGAGGCCCGAGAGAACTTAATGCAGCGGATGGGATAACTGCCGCCTGCTCTGCTGTTATTCCTTCGGGAATTGGAATGGCGTAAGCCTTTGGTATAACTACCTTTTCTGCCATAGCACCATATGGAGACTTTATGCCTCGAAAACTCACGAGTGTTCCATCCTCTAGAGAACCTATACCGCCATGACCAACAATGGCTGGTAGCTTTGGATAAAATTGTTTGCTAGCAAAGTGGGCACCTGCTGCAAGGGCTTTGACTGCATAATCCAATATTACTGCCTCTACTTTAACAGTAACATCACCATCATTTAAAACAGGATCAGGGAAATCTTCGTACCTGGGAATATCTCCTAACTTATTAATAACTGCCGCTTTCATATTGAACCTCCTCCTTTTTTATGAACATTTGTGTCAACTTGATTTTGATAGAACAAATCATAGTAAACATCTCCTTTTATGACTAAACTGCTATAAGCAGAATAATAATTGCGGTAATAGTTCATTAAGTATTCTGAATCAATTTGCATGTTTTGATTCATTTTAAAACCTTCATAATTATTTCAAATATGTTATAATGAAACTACCAACTTAACAATAACCGGAGACATCTCCTATTAATATTAACCGGAGACGTCTCCTTTTGTCAATAGATATTGAGAAACTTTCCAGCAGGAGATGATAGAATGAAAAGTGCAGAAGATATAAATACTAGGACTGAACGCCGTGATGCTGCTGAAAATCGTAAGCGAATATTGGCTGTGGCACAGAAACTTTTTGAGCAATATGGTATTGAAAAGGTTAGTATGAACCAAATTGCCATTGAAGCGCAAATCGGTCCTGGGACCCTTTATCGTCGTTACAGTAATAAAAGTGAGTTATGTTTAGATTTAAAAAAAGACAATATTGTGCAATTCTTCGAGGATATTGAGAAATATTTGATACAACACCATACAGCTCCGCCGGGCCAGAGGTTGAAAGAGGTTCTCAGAGCATTTATCTGTTTTGGTGATAAAAATATCCAGCTTTTGACACAAATTGAGGGTGGCGCAATCGGGAACAGATCTAGTGCCATAACGCAAACCCCGTTATACAATAAAATGCATGAAATAATCGTAAAATTATTAAGCGAGATGACTGCAGGTGAACAGAATGAACAGAGCAACGTCTTCAGGGCGGATATGCTCTTATATGCCTTATTAAAAGGTGACTCCTACATATTCCAAAAGGATGTGCGCGGTTATTCACCAGAATCGTTTTTGGAACAGCTTTGCTTGACATTTTTTCCGGAAATACAGATTGATGAAGAGGTTCTTAAATATTGAGTTAAGTTGAGCAAAGCACCCTGTGCCTATCAGTATAGAGTGCTTTGCTTGAGGATAGCCTATGTTATAGCATGAGCTGGTATTATTTGGGACCTGATATCTATAATGGTGAGATGGAATTAGTGAAGAATTTTTCATTTGCATAAAGTTTACCTATTTTGGAGCCCCCTTGCTTGAGGGGGCTATTCTTTAAGCAAAATTAAAAATTTTGTGTATTAGTATCATTTTTCTATCAAAACACACGTGGAGACAGTTGTGAGGATAGAGAAGAAATAAGCTTCTATCAAAGGCTTTGAAGGCTTTTAAGTAAATATTAAAGTGCATTTTATGCTCCCTCACACTGAAGATTTGAGGGAACTATTTGTTATGGAGGACTATCAAATGTGCAGAACTAAGGGGTATTTGCGTATTTATTAAACCTGATTGGTGGCAAACTATGAATATTAGTTTAAATAATATATAGTTCCATTGATTAAGGTTATATTTAGAAAGTGTAAAGAGGTGATTTTTTGAACATAATTATATGTGAAGATATGCAAGAAAATATAAAAGAAATTTCAAGAATAGCAAAACTCTTATTTGAAAATAGAGATATAGAATGTAACATTAAGGCATTTAACAACTATGAAGAAACAGTAAATTATCTTAAATCTTTAAATTCATATGAAGATTGTCTTTATATTCTGGATATAGATTTGAAACAGGATAAAAATGGCCTAATGTTAGGAAGGGAGATAAGAAATATAGATGATTATAAAGGCGAAATGATATATATTACTGCCTATGTTCATCAAATGAGTAGTGTGTTTAAATATAAACTTAGAATACTAGATTTTATAGATAAAGGCTACAATATGGAAAATGATCTAAAGGAGGCACTTAATGCATATCTTAAGATTTATAGACACAGGATTGAGAATGAATCTTTAGTATTTAAAGTTGGCGCTGATGTAATTATGGTAAAGCCTTCGGATATTATATGGATAGAAACTGATAAGCATAAAAAGAAAATTATTATGCATACAACCAAAGAGCAGATAAGTATAAATTTGACTTTAAAAGAAATTCAAGAAAAACTTACAGATGAATTTATACAAATTCATAGATGTATAATTGTAAATAAAGAGCATATTAAAAAGATTGAAAATGTTAATGAAGATTTATATGTAGTTCTTACTGGCGACATAAAAGAGATAATATCTAAAAGAAGAGAAAAAGAGGTAAGAACATGCATTACACAGTAGCAACCACTATAGCACAAATATATCTTATATATGCTTATTCAGATAAAAAAATAAAAATAAATTTTAAGAGCATTTGTGCAATAGCTTTAGTTATGCTTTTAAAGCCTCCAGTTATAGGTTTTTTAAAAGATAATTTTTTAGTTTTTATATTTGTATGGTTTTGTAATTATGTTATTACTTATTTTTTAATTGGTAATAATCTCAAACGAAATCTAGAACTTTCTTTTTTTGTTGAATTAATTACTCTAATGTCTTACTATATGGCTGCAGGTATAGTACTCATTTTGGGGTATAACATAAATATAAAAGACATATTTAATTTTAATATATTGCTATATAGAGTTAGCTATTATTTTATTTTAACTTACTTAGTTATTATTATTGCTTTTGGATTATTTAGAAAATACATTCCTTTAAGTTTTTCTGAGGAGAACGTAAAGGAAAGAAACTTCAATGGTATATATATCATTATGGCTATTAACATATTAATAAAAGTAATAAATGACTTAAATCTAAACTATGGAATTCAGTTAATTATATTTGTTTCTATAAATTTTTTTGTTTTAATTTTTTACATTATAAACAATGAACTAAACATTGAAAGAGTAAAAGGCAAACTGGAACTCAAGGAAAAAGAGAAGAGAATTGAAGAACTTAGTCTTTATATAGGGACTATAGAAGAGTTAGTAGAAAAATATAAAGAGTTTAGACATGATTATAAAAATATTTTGCTGGGTGCTGGAATTGAAAATTTGAATGAGAATAA
>JAJXYA010000344.1 GCA_021780795.1 Bacillota bacterium
TTGATAACTGTTAAGTACATATAAGGAATACAAGGGGGTATTTATATGAAAAAAGTAATCATGTCAGGAAATGAGGCTATTGCAAGAGGTGCTTATGAGGCTGGTTGTCATATAGCATCAGCTTATGCGGGAACGCCTAGTACAGAAATACTTGAAAATTTCGCGCAATATGAAGGTGTTTATGCAGAATGGGCGCCTAATGAAAAAGTAGGATTTGAAGTTGCGTCTGGTGCATCTATTGGTGGAGCTAGAACACTCACCACTATGAAGCATGTAGGATTAAACGTAGCTGCTGATCCATTATTTACAATGGCTTATGAAGGTGTGAATGGAGGATTTGTTGTGGTAACAGCAGATGACCCTGGAATGCATTCATCTCAGAACGAGCAAGATAATAGATATTATGCGCCACATGCTAAAGTAGCAATGATAGAACCATCTGATTCACAAGAATGTCTAGACTATGTGAAAGCAGCTTATGAAATTAGTGAAAAATTTGATACAGTTGTTTTATTTAGAGTTACTACAAGAGTATGTCACTCTAAATCTGTAATAGAGCTTGGCGAAAAAGGTTTAGTAGGTGTAAGACCATACGAAAAGAATATTAAGAAATATATCATGACACCAGCACATTCAAAAGCTAAACATTATGAAGTAGAAGAAAGATTAGAAGCTTTAAGACAATTTTCTAATACTACTCCTTTAAATAGAATAGAAATGGGTAATAATGACATAGGAATAATTACAAGTGGTATTTCTTATCAATATGCTAAAGAAGTTTTAGGTGATAATGCTTCTTATCTAAAAATAGGGATGAGCTATCCTCTTCCAGATGAAATGATTAAAGAATTTGCAGCTAAAGTTGAAAAGCTTTATATAATAGAAGAAAATGATCCTTATTTAGAAACAGCAATTAAAGCAATGGGAATTCAATGCATAGGAAAAGAAATAATTCCTATTTGTGAAGAGCTAAATCCTGACATAATAAGAAAAGCTATATTAGGCGAAGTTAATAATCTTACTTATGCAACGGATGTACAAGCACCTTCAAGACCACCAGTATTATGCCCAGGGTGCCCTCATAGAGGGATTTTTTATCAAGTATCAAAATATAAAGATGTAATAGCATCGGGTGATATAGGCTGTTATACATTAGGGATGGTAGATCCTCTTAATGTAACAGATACAGTTATATGTATGGGAGCTTCAATTTCTGCAGGTTCAGGTATTGAAAGAGCTAATATGGTTGCAAATAGAGATGATAAAAAAGTCTTTGCTTTCATTGGAGACTCAACTTTCTTCCATTCTGGAGTAACAGGGCTTATAAATACAGTTTATAATAATACCCCTATAGTTACTTGTATTTTAGATAATAGAATTACAGGAATGACAGGACATCAAGAAAATCCTGGTACGGGAAAAACTCTTCAAGGAACTCCTGCACCTATGATTGATATAGAACAATTAGTTCTTGCTTGTGGTATTAAACCAGAAAATATAAGAGTTGTAGATCCATATAAATTAGAAGAGACTAAACAAGCAGTGAAAGAAGCACATGATAGTACTGAGCCTTTTGTGATCATTACAAAACAACCTTGTGCATTAATTAAGGATGTACTTAAAGCTAGGGCAGGAATCAAATGTGTTATTGACCAAGAAAAATGTAAAAAATGCAAAGCTTGTTTAAAAACAGGCTGTCCAGCACTAAGATTCAGAGATGGAGCTGTAAGCATAGATAGTTCAATGTGTAATGGATGCGGGTTATGCAAGCAAGTTTGTTCATTTAAAGCAATAGAAAAGGTTGGTGAATAACATGAGAGAGAATAAAAGTGTATTATTTGTTGGTGTAGGTGGACAAGGTACTATTCTAGCCTCTAAAATATTAACTGAAGGACTTTTAAAAAGTGGATATGATGTAAAAATGTCAGAAGTCCATGGAATGGCTCAAAGAGGTGGAAGCGTTACAACTCAAGTAAGATTTGGAGAAAAGGTTTATTCTCCACTAATAGAAAAAGGTAAAGTAGACGTAATAGTATCATTTGAAAAAGGTGAAGCAGCTAGATACTTACCCTATTTAAAGAAAGACGGTCATATAGTGGTTAATGACTATGAAATACATCCAGTACCAGTTTTAATAGGTAAAGAAAAGTATCCTGAGAATGTTAATGAAAGATTAACAAAAGCAGTTGATAACATAGTAATTATTAATGCAGCTGAAATTGCTCATAATCTTGGCAATATTAAAGCCCAAAATGTTGTTTTACTGGGAGCGTTGATCAAAGTGCTTAAGCTAGAAGATATAAACTGGGATGAAGTTATTAGTGATATAGTACCTTCTAAAGCTATAGACTTAAATAAAAAGGCATTTAAAGCTGGTATGGATGTTTAGTATTAAGTAAAAAATAGGGGCTTTGAGTTAAAGCTCCTATTTTTATTTTTCTATAGGAGTTAGAGCTAAGTTGAGTTGAATGTGCAAAATATATATTATAGATAGCCTACAAAGTATAAGAAAATATATTTTTGTAGGAAATTTCTAAAAATTTGTTATAATATAAATAAAGACTGTAGAGAAAATACGAAGAGTAGGACAATTAATAGTTGTTTAGTGCTCCAGAGAACTACAAGGGGCTAAACAATTGATAATTGTTTAGTACTCCAGAGAACTACAAGGGGGAATTGAAATGTCAATATATTCACTAGCACCTAAAGAAATATTAGAGCATATAAAGCAATATATAAAGAGGGGCGAAGTAGCTAATATATCTGATGCTTTGGAATATAATAATATATTATATAGAGAAATTACATTTTCTAAAAAATTGTTTAATAATTTTCGTAAAGAACATTTGGGATACATTTATATTAATGAAAAAAACGAAATTGTTACTGAAAAATCTTTACAAGAAAGATTAGCAAAATTAGCTTATTTTTCAGAATTATTTTATAATACAAAAAACACAACCTGCATAGTGAATGCACTTCAAGATGAAGGTGTAATTGAAAAGGATAGAAGGGATTATAAATTAGTGGCTGAGGGTTTGGATTTCTTAACTAAAGAAGGAATTGTGGACTCGGAACAGGTAAAACAAATTGTTATTAAGCTTCCGGAAATTAGAAAAAATAACAACGAAGCTTTAAAGCAACTTGTGGCTAAATCCCAAGAATATAAAGAAGAAAAAAAATATTTTAATGCGTATATGTTAGAAGAACTAATGCCAACATATAGAGAGGCCTTGAGAATAAATCTACATAAAATAAAATTGATAGACTCCGGAAGAGAATGTTATGCAAATATTAAAAAAACTTCCGAAAAAAAGAGAAAACAAATGTCCATTAGATTTAATCACAAACTAACTGAACCTTTAATGAAGATAAGCTATATGATGGGGTACTTTATTAAATTGGTTAACACTTGTGAAGCTATAAGCAAAATGTCAGACGCTCAATATTTTAAGTACTTAGGCACTATTGAAAAAGAAAATATTGATTATAGAGTAAAATTGAATAGAAGTAAAAAGAACTCCTAATTTGGAGTTCTTTTTACTTCTATTCAACAGTTATATAGACTGCATCTTCTTCTCTTACAACTTTTATATATTCAACTTCTGGATCTTCAGTTCCTTGGACATACAATCCAGTATTTTTCAACTTTTCAACATAATCTATAATTTCTTGAGTTATTCTCTCACCAGGGCAAAGTATTGGAATACCAGGTGGATAAGCCATTAAGAATTCTCCACTAATCATACCAACGCTTTTTTTAATTTCAATGGCAGTATTTACACTGTTGAAAGCTTCACGAGGTATTTGAGCTTGCTCTGGAATATCAGGGATATCAATAAAGTCAGATTTTTTAGTGCCTTTACCATAATATTCATTGCTTATTTCTCTTAGGGCTGAAAGCAATTGCTCCATTCCTGCTTCTGTATCTCCAAAAGAACCAACTGCTAAGATATTATATAGATCAGATAATTCCATTTGTATATGATATTTGTTAGCAAGGATCATATCTAAATCATAACCTGTTATACCTAAATCCCTACAAGTTATTGTAATTTTAGTAGGGTCAAAAGCATAAGCGCCAAAACCATCTAAAACCTCTTCTCCGAAACAATAAAACCCTGGGATTTTATTTACTTCATTTCTCACATAATCACATAAATCAATAGTTTTTTCTAAAAGCTGCGTGCCTTCCAATGCAATTTGGCGTCGTGCACAATCTAAGGAAGCCATTAGAATATATGAAGGTGATGTTGTGTGCATTAAATTTATTAACTGCTTAACTCTAGCAGGGTTAACAAGTTTTGAATTAACATGTAGAAGAGAACTTTGAGTTAATGAACCTATAATTTTATGTGTACTTTGACAACAGATATCTGCACCAGCTTCCATGGCTGACATTGGCAATCTATCATTAAAATTAAGATGAGGGCCATGTGCCTCATCAACTATAAGAGGCATGTCGTATTCATGAACCATATCAGCAATTCTTTTAATATCAGTAGAAACTCCATAATATGTTGGATTAATTATAAGTACTGCCTTTGCATCTGGGTTGTCCTTTAAGGTTGCTTCTACTGTTTCAGGAGAAACTCCATGTGCAACACCGATTTTTTTATCAAGTTCTGGTTGCATATAAACAGGCACAGCACCGGATAATATAATACCACCAGTTATTGATTTATGTACATTTCTAGGCACAATTATTTTGTCACCAGACCCAACTACAGACATAATCATAGCTTGAATAGCACCAGAAGTTCCATGAACTGAGAAAAAAGATGCATCAGCTCCATAAGCATCAGCTGCTAATTCTTGTGCCTTTTTAATAGGTCCAGTTGAGTGGTGAAAACTATCAACAAGTTTAAAAACCGTAACGTCAATTTTAAAAGGGTTTTCCCCCATAAAACTTCTAAATTGTTCATCCACACCTAAACCTTTTTTATGGCCAGGTACGTGAAAAGGTAATGTTTCTCTGTCTACATATTCCATTAGAGCATCAAACAATGGAGTTTCATTTTGATTTAATCTATACAATTTATACACCCCTTTCAAAAGCATTTATATTAATCTTTAAAATCGTTATTTATAGTATATTCATTCAACCAATTTATAATTATAAAGGAAAAGATATGCAAATGCAATAATAATTTGAAATTTTCAGACTAAATATAATAGCCTATTAATCTCTAGACAATTAAATATATTATGCTTTTAAAAAGGTATATTATTCTTTTTCTTAGTTAATAATACAGAAAGTAGTGAGGATAACAATTAATAATTGTTATCTGCTCCAGAGAAACGTAAGGAGGGATAATAGTGGAAAAATTAGTAGTAAAAGAAAGAGAAAAGAATGCTCGGCATTCTGCAAGAAAAAATAGAAGAGACGGCAAAGTACCTGGGATTCTATATGGAAAAAATCTTAAAAATTTTATGTTTGAAGTTGGGGAATTAGAATTGAACAGTGAAATTAGTAGAATAGGAGAGCATGGTGTCCTAGATATAAGCATTAATGGTGATAACCACAATGTTCTTATAAAAGAAATTCAAAGAGAACCTGTTAATCAAAAAATTATACATATTGATTTTGAAGAGTTATATGAAAATAGCCGTGTAATAACAGAAGTGCCAATTAAGTTTTTAGGAGAAAATACAATAAATAAAAATGGTGGCATTCTACAAAAGGAAAGAAGTAGTGTAAAGCTTCAATGTAAAGCAGCAAAGATTCCTAAAGTAATTCAAGTGGATGTATCAAATTTATCTGTGGGTGATGCCTATAGAGTTGCAGATATTGAGTTTGGAGAAGAAATATCAATTATAGATGCATTGAACTTAGTCATAGCAACAGTAGCTACAGTTAATAAATATAATGAGAATACTGACGAACTTGGGGAAGAGAATAATTTATAATAAATATACTAAAAATACCCTTATGTGAAAATCATAAGGGTATTTTTAGTGTATAGTTTTATGTGGAAATAGTACTCTACCATTTGAAAACTTGTAAAAAATAGGTTATTAGTAAAAAATGCCTTTTATTTGTAATGGTTTGATAGTATAATATGAGTGACTAAAGATAGATTAGAGTAATGACATGGAGGATAACAATTGTTATCTGCCTCAGAGGAATACAAGGAGGGTCATATATGACGTACAAAGAAAAGTATAAAAGTTGGGTTAATTCTAATTTAATAGATTCTGAATTAAAGAAAGAGTTAGAGCAGTTAGCTGATGAAAAAGAAATTGAAGATAGATTTTATAAAGATTTAGAGTTTGGTACAGGGGGCCTAAGAGGTATAATTGGTGCAGGTACAAACCGGATGAATATACATACAATAGGTAAAGCTACTCAAGGTTTAGCAGATTATTTAAACTCAAAATATAAGGAAGATATATCAGTTAGCATAGCATATGATTCAAGGAATATGTCCAAGGAATTTGCAGAAGCTGCTGCAGAAACTCTTTGTGGTAACGGTATATTTGTTAATTTATTTGAAGAATTAACACCGACACCAATTTTATCTTACGCTGTTCGTGAATTAAATAGTAAAGCGGGCATTGTTATTACTGCATCACATAATCCTAAGCAATACAATGGATATAAGGTTTATGGTGATGATGGTGGGCAAGTTACTGATGAAGCTGCCAAAGAAATTATAACCTGCGCAGAGTGCATAAAAGATTTTTCTGAAGTGAAAACTATGGAGCTTAATAAAGCAAAAGCAAATGGAATGCTAAAAATCATTGGAGAGAATCTTTATTTATCATACATTGAAAAAGTTAAAAACTTAACATTGAGAAAAGACTTAGTTAAGGAGTATGCCAATGATTTAAAAATAATTTATACGCCTATTCATGGTTCTGGAAACATACCTGTGAGAAGAGTTTTAAAAGAATTAGGTTATGGTAGTGTATTTGTTGTAAAAGAGCAGGAAATGCCAAATGGAAATTTCCCTACAGCTCCATATCCTAATCCAGAAGAGCCAAAGGTTTTTGAATTAGCCCTTAAGAAGGCCAAAGACATTAATCCGGACATTATTTTTGGAACAGACCCTGATTGTGATCGAATTGGGGTAGTAGTTAAAGATAAGAAAGGTGAGTATAAGGTTCTTACAGGAAATCAGACCGGTGTACTATTAAGTAATTATATTTTAAAGTCATTAAGTGAAACTAACCAATTGCCCCAAAATGGTGTAATAATAAAAACTATTGTTACTACGGATATGGTAGAGAGTATTGGGAAAAAATATAATGTTGAAGTGTTAGATGTGCTAACAGGATTTAAGTATATAGGAGAAAAAATTAGAGAGTTTGAAAAGGTGGGCGAAAACAAATTTATATTTGGTTTTGAAGAAAGTTTTGGTTACTTAGCAGGCAACTTTGTAAGAGATAAAGATGCAGTTATAGCAGCAATGTTAATTTGTGAGATGACACTTTACTATAAAAATAAGGGCATGAGTTTATATGATGCTTTGATGGATATATATAAAGAACATGGGTACTATGAGGAAGGGTTAGTTTCAATAGAACTGAAAGGAAAAGATGGCGCAGAAAAAATAGGTAATATACTAGAACATCTTAGGCATTCAATGAACTGTTCAATAGGTAATAATAAAATTGTAAAAAAAATAGATTATAGAGCAGGACTCGAAAAGGACTTAATCAAAATTAGCGAAAAAATAATTAAATTGCCAAAATCAAATGTTTTAAAATTTGTCTTGGAAGATGGTTCATGGTTTGTAGTTAGGCCTTCTGGTACTGAGCCAAAAATGAAAATTTATTTATCTGTCAAGGGAAATTCTTTAGAAGATACATCTGGAAAAATAATTAAACTAAAAGAAAATGTTATGTCAATAGTTGATGAAGCATGCATAAATTAAAAAAATTAACTACACAACAGAAGTAAAGGTTTCACTACTTTGATTTTATATGGTTTACAAATCATTCGCAGTATTTTATTATTAGTAGTACTTGTAGCATAAATATTAAAGATTAGTAGGAAGGTGTAAACATGGATATTAAAACATATTTTTCAGAAAAATTATCAGCACTTCTTTTTTTAGAAATAAAAAAGAACAGCAAAATTAATGAATTCGTTATTTCAAATGATATATATTTCCCAGTAAGAACTAACGAGATAATCCAAAAGGTAAAGAAAAAAGAGGATTTTGATAATATACCAGTTAATCTATTTATAGAAGGAATGTTCTATGTTTTAGGGGCAGATGAACTTTTTAAATATAATAAAGAGTATAAAGAAATTATAAATACTATTCCAAATTCAATAGGATTTATTAAGGGTGTGATATTTAAGGAAATTGAAAATGAAAATTATGAAGAAGCATATATTATATTAAAAGGATTATTAACAATAGAAGAAAATAAAGAAAATTACGATAAAATTTTTCTGTTAGTGGATAAATTAAGATTGACCAATATTATGTTCAAGGATGAAGAATTAAAACTCGTAGAAAAGGCTAAAAGAATTCCTCATTATAGTAATCCATATCTATATGAGGCATTAGTTTTTAATAGTGAAAATAAGCATGATTTAGCCTTTATAGCTTTAAGTAATTATTCTGTAAATGGTGGAGAACAAACAACAGAGGTGATTGAACTTAAAAACTCTTTGGAAACCATAACAAGTTTTCAAAAAGCAAAAGAACTTGTACCTAAAAATCCTAAAGGTGCACTTGAAATCTTCATACCTTTAATGGAACAATTGGGGGATAACCCAGAAATATATTACCACAGTGCTGTGGCTTATAGAATTCTACAAAATTATGAAAAGGCTATATATTATTTAAGATC
>JAJXYA010000355.1 GCA_021780795.1 Bacillota bacterium
ATTTTAAAAATCAAGGCTACACAGTAGAAAATATGAGCACTGATGAAATAGTTTTTATTAATAATAGTGATAGGTATAGTTATAAAGCTAATAGGTACTTTTTAGGGATATACGATGATATGGTAACTATTTATAAGACAGATAAAAACGGAAACATAATAACCCATAAACTATTTAATTCTAATATATATGAAGTAAATGGTAAAGAACAACAATATGACTTTGAAGCACAAGATAAGGGTGAATTACAATATATCAAAATAGATGAACTGAAAGAAAAAGATGGCTTAGTGGATAAGTTAATTAAAGGTGGAAAATCTAGCCAAGACATTGATGTTAATGATAATTATGAAAAATGGGAATTCGAAAGTGCTGGAGAGGCTTTTGATTATGCTAGGGGTTTATTAAAGTCTTAACAAATTGATGTTAAATAAAAAAATATGCATTCAAACCTTAAGAAGAATATATTTCTTAAGGTTTTTTGACTTGTTTGGATAACTTCTGGAAAATCAGCAATTTATTAGGCTGAAGATGTTGGTATAGCATAGCTCAGGGGAATTTTTGAACTATAGTAACCTAATATAAAATTGCTAAAAGTTAGACATTTCGATTAATATATGCCTTAATTATTGAATTAATAGCGTTTAGGTGGTAAAGTATTATATAGTCGCCCTGAAAATGTGAGGAGAACAGTTAATAATTGCTATCTCCACTAGAGAACAACAAGGAGGAAATATTATGTACGAATATATAAAAGGAATTTTTATAGGTATTAATAAAGATTACATTGTAGTAGATAATAATGGTATGGGTTACAAAATATATACCTCCGGAAGTACTATGGCAAAAATGCCTAAAACTAACGAAAGTGTGTTATTATATATAAAACAAATTGTTAGAGAAGATTTTATTGGGCTATATGGTTTTCTAACAAAGGATGAGATAGAGATGTTCAGTCTTGTAATTAGTATAAACGGAGTTGGGGCTAAAGCGGCCTTATCACTACTCTCTATTTGCAGTGTTTCAAATTTAAAATATGCTATTGTATCTGGAGATGAAAAAACTATTGTGCGGGCACCAGGTATAGGCAAGAAAATTGCTCAAAGAATAATTCTAGAGCTCAGAGAAAAAATCCATCTTGAGCAGTCTGCAGTTAATAATTTATCACAGCTCTCAGGTAGTGATTTAGTAGAGGATAGAAAACTTATAGAAGTTTTAGGAGCCCTTCTTTCACTTGGATATTCTGAAAAGGAAGCGGAAAAGGCTTTAAAAGCTATAAATAAAGAACAATCACTTGAAAATATGATTAAAGATTGTTTAAAATATTTAATGAACTAAGGTGGGAGTATACTATGGATGATATTGAGGAAAGAATTATTACTTCTTCTATCATTGAAGAAGACATGGATGCAGAATATTCCCTAAGACCCCAAAAGCTTAGAGAGTATATCGGTCAATCAAAGGTGAAAGAAAAATTGGATATATTTATTAAAGCAGCTCAAAATAGAGAAGAAGCTCTTGATCATGTGCTTTTATATGGACCTCCTGGCCTTGGTAAGACAACGCTTGCTAATATTATTGCAAAGGAAATGAAAGGAAACTTAAAAGTAACCTCTGGACCTGCAATTGAAAGAGCGGGGGATTTGGCATCTATTTTAACTAGTTTGAGCGATTATGATGTGCTTTTTATTGACGAAATACATAGGCTTAATAGAGCTGTAGAGGAAATTTTATATCCTGCTATGGAGGATTATGCTTTAGATATCGTAATTGGAAAAGGAGCTTCAGCAAAATCCATCAGATTGGATTTACCCAAGTTTACACTTATTGGTGCTACAACTAGAATTGGATTATTAACAGCACCTCTTCGTGATCGATTTGGTGTGTTAAGTGCCATGGAATATTATACTGAAGATGAGTTGAAAGAAATAATAATTCGTTCCTCCTCTATTTTAAAGGTAGAAATAACGGAAGAAGCAGCAGTGGAAATTGCAAAGCGTTCAAGAGGTACTCCAAGAATCGCTAATCGCTTGCTTAAGAGGGTTAGAGATTATTGTGATGTTAAGGGAAATGGAATTATAGATTTTAACTTAGCAAAATCAGCAGCAGAACTTCTTGAAATAGATAGTGAAGGCTTCGATAGAATTGACAATAAAATGCTTGAGGCAATTATAGATAATTTTAAAGGTGGACCAGTAGGTATAGAGACTTTATCTTATTTTGTAGGAGAAGAACTAGGAACTTTAGAGGATGTCTATGAGCCTTATTTAATCCAAAAGGGATTTATAATAAGAACTCCAAGGGGAAGAATAGCTTCTGAAAAGGCCTATAAACATTTACATAGACCTATAAAAAAATCCAATAGAGATGAAAATCTAAAACAATTTACAGTATTTGATGATGAAGACAATGAGGTCTAAATGATTTTTACATAAGAAAGGGTGTAGTTTTTTGAAAGTAAAGGATTTTTATTTTGACTTACCAGAGGAGCTTATTGCACAGCATCCACTTGAAAAAAGAGATGAGTCAAGGCTTATGGTAGTTAATAAAATGAGTAAAGAAATAGAGCACAAGCAGTTCAAAAATATAATTGATTATTTAAACCCAGGAGATTGCTTAGTACTAAATGACACTAGAGTTTTGCCTGCAAGACTTCTAGGTGTTAAAGAAGGTTCAGGAGGTAAAATGGAATTCCTTCTTCTTAAGAGAATAGATAAGTACCAATGGGAAACCTTAGTTAAGCCTGGGAAAAGAGCAAAGATTGGAACTAGATTTGTTTTTGGTAATGGAGAGCTAAAGGCAGAGGTTACAAGTATTTCTGAGGGTGGAAGTAGAATAGTTAGGTTTGAATTTGAAGGAATCTTTGAAGAGGTCTTAGATAAATTAGGAGAAATGCCCCTACCACCATATATAACAGAAAAATTAGAAGATAAAGAACGGTATCAGACCGTATTTTCAAGAGAAGTAGGATCAGCAGCAGCCCCTACAGCTGGACTTCATTTTACAGAAGACTTACTACAGCAAATTAAAGCTAAGGGTGTACACCTTGCCTTCGTGACACTACATGTAGGGTTAGGAACTTTTAGGCCTGTAAAAGCTGAAGCTGTGGAAGAACATGAAATGCATTCAGAGTATTATATGCTAAGTGATGAAACTGCAAGGATAATAAATGAAGCAAAAGAAAAGGGTGGCAGAGTAATTGCTGTAGGGACTACTTCTAACAGAACCTTAGAAAGTATAGCAGATGAAAATGGCAAAGTATGTGAAAAATCCGGTTGGACAGATATTTTTATCTATCCAGGGTATAAATTTAAAATTGTTAATGCATTAATAACCAACTTTCATTTACCAGAATCCACACTAATAATGCTTGTTAGCGCATTTGCAGGTCAAGAGTTAGTTATGGGTGCATATGAGACAGCGGTAAAAGAAAAATATAGATTCTTCAGTTTTGGAGACGCAATGTTTTTATATTAGTAAAGAAATAAGAGTATAGAAAGAAGGGTAAATATGTATAAATTACTTAAGAAAAGTGGTAAAGTAAGACGTGGTGAATTTACAACGCCTCATGGCACCATTCAAACGCCTGTATTTATGAATGTAGGGACCCTAGCAGTTATTAAGGGTGCCGTTTCCTCCATGGATTTAAAAGAAATCAACTGTCAAGTTGAATTATCTAATACCTATCATTTGCACTTAAGGCCGACAGATAAGGTTGTAAGACAAATGGGTGGGTTACATAAATTTATGAATTGGGATAGACCTATCCTAACTGATTCAGGTGGGTTTCAAGTATTTTCTCTTTCCTCTATGAGAAAGATTAAAGAAGAAGGAGTTTACTTTAATTCACATATTGATGGTAAGAAAATATTTATGGGTCCAGAAGAAAGTATGCAAATACAAAGCAATTTAGGATCTACTATTGCAATGGCCTTCGATGAATGTATACCAAACCCATCAACCAGAGAATATGTAGTTGATTCAGTAGCAAGAACTACAAGATGGTTAGAACGATGTAAGGCTGAAATGGATAGATTAAATTCTCTTTCTGATACAGTAAATAACAAACAAATGTTATTTGGCATAAATCAGGGTGGAACTTATGAGGATATTAGAATAGAGCATGCTAAAACAATTAGTAAAATGGATCTTGATGGCTATGCTATAGGTGGTCTGGCAGTGGGCGAGACTCATGAAGAAATGTATAGAACCATTGATGCAGTTGTTCCACACTTGCCAGAGGATAAACCAATATATCTTATGGGAGTAGGTCTTCCAAGTAATATTTTAGAAGCTGTATCAAGAGGAGTAGATTTTTTTGATTGTGTATTGCCAGCAAGAAATGGAAGGCATGGACATGTATTTACAAAAGATGGTAAAATAAATATAATGAATGCTAAATTTGAACTAGATGGCGCACCTATTGATGAAGGTTGTGAGTGTCCTACTTGTAAACATTATACTAGAGCATACATAAGACACCTATTCAAGGCAAAAGAAATGTTAGCCATGAGGCTTTGTGTGCTTCATAATCTGTACTTTTACAACAAACTTATGGAAGACATTAGAAATGCCATTGATAATGATTGTTTTGAAGAGTTTAAGGCAGAGAAACTAGCTCAGTGGAATGGAAGGGCATAATTATTTACTATTAATATGATTAGCCTATAAAAGCAACAATAAAGAATATTGCAAGTTCTTTAGAAAATAATTTTTATAGGAGAATTATTTTATTATAATTTAGAAAAAATATTATTGAAAGGAGGGGAACATAAATGGGACAATTAGGAAGTTTATTACCTTTAATATTAATGCTAGGAGTGTTTTATCTAGTAATATTTATACCAGAAAACAAAAGAAAGAAAAAATATGCTGCACTTTTAAATAATTTAAAAGTAAATGATGAAGTAATGACTAAAGGCGGTATAATGGGAAAAATCATCAACATTCAAGATGAGTACATTATATTAGAAAGTGGTCCAGACAGAGCTAGAATTAAATTGGCGAAAAGTGGAATAAGCACAGTTATGAATTCAAACAGTGCTGAAGTAGTAGAGAAAAAGTAGAGAATTAAGTAATAAAACCCCCCTTTTAATCATAATTAATATTATAGATTTCAACTAAAAGATATTTTTAATTGAAATTCATAGAAAAGGGGGGGGTATACATGGAAAATAAAGTAAAATATTCTTGTGCTGCAGAAGGCGCATTTAGGGCTGGAATTTTAACCTTAATTGTATTGGTAATTTATTCTGTAATAACAAGCTATTTACCAGCCAACATGAAGGTAACATCCGTTTTTTATATTGTAATAACGTTAATTAGTGTGCTTTATGGAGCAATATTTGCTGCAAAAAAAGCAGGCGAAAAAGGTTGGCTAATGGGTCTGTTAGTAGCAGCTACTTACATGTTGGTTTTGTACCTAGTTAAAGTTTTTGGTGGTGGAAGTACTGCTATTGGTATGAGGGAAGTAGTAAGAACAGTTTTAGCTTTGGGTATAGGTGCTTTGTCTGGAATGCTTGGAATAAATCTATAGAAATACTTTATTTAACCAAGATATTATGATATAATTATACGGAAACTTTACGAATGGAGGAATAAAAATGAAACATATAAAAACTATAAACAAAACAAACATTAAAGAAAGTTTAAAAAAACCAGGATGTAAGGAATGTGCTAATTCATGTCAATCAGCATGCAAAACTTCTTGTACAGTAGCTAATTTAGCTTGTGAAAATTAATATTATTAATGGGGCAGTAACTTAGGGTTACTGCTTTAAATTTAGTTAGGAGGAAAAAAAGTTGTCACTAATTCATAAATTTATTCAAGATAGCGAATATTATGTAATTGATGTAAATTCTGGAGCACTACATGTAGTTGATGAAATAGTTTATGATCTTTTGGATGATAGTGGACTTAAAGAGAAAGAAGAGTTAATAGAAACTTTTAAAGATAAATATACGACAGAAGATATTGAGGAAGTGTATAGCGAAATTCAGAGCTTAATTCAGGGAGAAATGTTATACACAGGAGATTTATACGAGGCAATTGCAAGGAACAGTGGACAAACAGAGTCTTACATAAAGGCCTTGTGTCTGAATATAATACACGATTGTAATTTAAGATGTAAATACTGTTTTGCTGATGAAGGTGAGTACCATGGCTCTCGAAAAGCAATGTCAGCAGAAGTAGGAATGAAAGCAATAGATTTTGTTATAGAGAAATCTGGACCAAGAAAGAATATTGAAGTGGATTTATTTGGTGGAGAACCACTTATGGCTTTTGATACAATAAAAGAAATTGTGGAATATGCTAAAGTACAAGAAAAACTTCATAAAAAAGTTATAAGATTTACCATGACTACCAATGCTACATTACTAAATGACGAGATTATGAAATATATGGATGAAAATATGGGTAATATAGTACTAAGCATAGATGGTAGAAAATCTGTTAATGATAAGGTTAGAACAAGAGTGGATGGAAGCGGTTCTTATGATAGAATACTTCCTAATATTCAAAAAATGGTCAATATGAGAGATAAGTCAAAAGCATATTATGTAAGGGGAACCTTCACAAGAGAAAACACTGACTTTTTTGAAGATGTAAAACATATGGCAGATTTAGGGTTTAAAGAAATATCTATAGAACCAGTAGTGTTACCAGATGAACATGAACTTTCACTTAGAGAGGAAGATTTACCAACTATTTTTGAGCAATATGATAAATTATATTCAGATATGCTTCAGAGATATAAAGATGGAACTGACTTTAAATTTTACCATTTTAATATAGATTTGCAAGGTGGACCTTGCGTTTATAAGAGAATATCTGGATGTGGAGCGGGTCATGAATATGTAGCGGTTACACCAGATGGAGATATATACCCTTGCCATCAATTTGTAGGTAATGAAGATTTCCTAATGGGAAATATCTATAATGGTATGAATAATAATAAATTAGAACAAGAGTTTAAAGCAGCGCACATTTACAACAAACCTAAGTGCAAAGATTGCTGGGCTAGATTTTATTGTAGTGGGGGCTGCCAAGCAAATAACTTTAACTTTAATGGAGATATGCATATTCCTTATGAAATTGGATGCCAAATGCAAAAGAAAAGGATAGAATGCGCTATAGCGTTAAAAGCAAAAACAATGGATAAGTAAAATACATTTACCTAATATTGACTAATTTTGTTAATCATAATATAATTGTATTTATGAATAAGCAGCGAAGGGGGATAAAGATGAAAAAGAAAAAAAGCATGATACTGTTTTTGTCCAGTGTTTTAGTTATTGGAATATTGGCATACACTGGTTTCCATGGGGTGCAAATAGGAGATTATAGGTTTAAGCCATTTACAGAAACAATAAATAGAGGTTTAGACTTACAGGGCGGAATTTCTGTCTTAGAAGAAGTTCAAGGCGGATCGGTTGATTCAAAAACCTTAGAAAGAACAATTGAGCTTATTTCTATGAGAGTCAACAAAATGGGAGTTAGTGAAACACTAGTTGCAAAAGAAGGTAATAATAGAATTAGAATTGAGATACCAGGTAAATTCGATTCTAAAGAAATTCTTGATACTGTTGCAAAATCAGGAGAACTAAAATTTGTTGGTCCTGATAAAGTGACAATTCTTACTGGTAAAGATGTAAAAGATGCTACGGCATACATAAATCAAGAAAATCAACCCACTATTGGGCTTGAACTTAATGAATCAGGAAAGAAAAAATTTGCAGACGCTACACAGAAATTCTTAGGGCAGGCTATTACTATTTATATGGATGCTGAGGAGTTAACTAATCCTACAGTTCAAGCGGTTATTGCAGATGGTAAAGCAGTTATTACAGGAAGTAAGTCAATAGAAGAAGCTTCAAGACAAGCTCAAATTATTAAATCAGGAGCGCTACCTGTAACTTTAAAAGCTGTCTCCGTTAAAACGGTTGGAGCTACTTTAGGTAAAGATGCATTAGCATTAAGTATTAAGGCTGGAGTTATTGCAATATTATTTGTATTTTTATTTATGCTTTTATATTATAGAGCACCAGGTATGATTGCAAGTATATCTTTAGTTTTATATGTGGTTTTGGTTCTTGGCGCATTCTCAGGCATTAACGCTACTTTAACACTTTCAGGTATAGCAGGATTCCTACTTACAATTGGTATGGCAGTAGATGCGAATGTGTTAATATTCGAAAGAACAAGAGAAGAACTTAAAACTGGGAAATCAATTAAATCTTCTGTAGATGCTGGGTTCCATAGAGCATTGCCATCAATACTAGATTCAAACATTACAACTATAATTGCTGGTTTGGTTCTTTACATGATGGGAACAGGCTCTGTTAAAGGTTTTGCACTTACGTTAATAATTGGTGTAACTATAAGTATATTTACAGCACTTACATGCACTAAATTCTTATTAAAATTAGCAGTTGAAATGGGACTAATAAATAAAACATCTCATTTCGGCGTGAAGAGGGGGTAAACGTATGTTAAAGATAGTTGAAAAAACTAAACTATGGTTTGCTATTTCTCTATTCATAATTTTAATAGGAATGGGAACTCTGGCAATTAAAGGTCTAAACTTAGGTATAGATTTTAAAGGTGGTACAGCACTTACTATAAAGATGAATCAAGAATTTGCTAAAGCAGATGTAGATAAAATAATTGATAAACATGCAAAAAATGAATATTTATCCAAAACAGTAAATGATGGTAAAGAACTTGAAATAACTGTAAAAAGCGATGCGCTTTCTGCTGATGAAATCGCAACTATGATGAAAGAAATTAAAACACAGTTTAA
>JAJXYA010000293.1 GCA_021780795.1 Bacillota bacterium
AATAAAGAATCTCTAGATAGAACTATGTCTTTGTTTTTAATTAGGTAGGCTAATAAATCGTATTCTGTTGGAGAAAGGCTGATTTCTTTATTATTTACATATACCTGACGGGATAAAAGATTCACTTTTAATCCTTGGTCATCAAACATATTATCTGACTTGCCTATAGTTCCCTCTATTCTCTTTAAGAGAGCCTTACTTCTTGCTACAAGAACTTTTGGACTAAAAGGTTTAGTTACATATTCATCAGCGCCAAGCTCAAAGCCTGTAAGCTTATCCTCTTCTTCACTTTTAGCAGTTAGAAATATTATAGGCACATCGGAACTCTTTCTGATAGTTTTGCATACTGTAAACCCATCTAAGTTAGGCATCATTACATCCAATATAATTAAATCTATTTTTTTATGACTGAATAATAAAAGAGCTTCACTTCCATTTACTGCTTCTATGACTTTAAAATTTTCTATTTTAAGATAATCACATATGAGCTTTCTAAGTCTATCTTCGTCTTCAACAATCAGTATAGTTTTTTCCATAGTGCTACTCCAAAGGTATATAAACCTTTGAAAATCCTCCAATCTAATATTGTTTATCTTATACCTTCACTTGCAGAATTGCATTTCGTTAATAAAAATATATCATACTAATGCACATTGGTAAAATATTTTTTTATAGACTTAATTTGAAAAAAAAATTAAAATGCAAGTATTAATAATGCTTCAACCATTTACAAAAAAATATTGAAATTCCTTAAGCCGAGTGTTATGTTATAGAGAGAAATAAGGTAAAAAAATGCACCATTTTCATGCTTTTATACCTATTAACACATACGGGGGGATTATAATGAAAAAGGAATTATTTATAAAGAACAGAAAGAATTTATGTGATAAGTTAGAAGAGAATTCTGTAACATTAATGTTTGCAGGTGAAGCGCCATTCAAATCAGCAGATGAAACATATGCCTTCACTCCAAATAGAAATTTTTACTATTTAACAGGCATTGATAGAGAAAAAATGATTTTAATGTTAGTGAAAAGAAACGGTAAAGTAGAAGAAACTTTATTTATAGAAAAGAATGACCCTGTTATGGCTAGATGGGTAGGAGAGAAAATGCCTGAGGCTGAAGCAAAAGAAATTTCAGGTATTGAAGATGTTAAGTTTGTAGAAGAATTTGAAGATACTTTTGGTTCAATTTTAGATAGAGCAAAAATAGATGATTTATATTTAGACTTAGAAAGACAACAATTTCATATATCAATGAGTACATCACAAAGATTTGCTAAGGTTGTAATGGAAAGATATCCTTATTTAACAATCAAAAATATATTCCATGAAATAGCGAATCTTAGACTTATAAAATCAGAAGAAGAAATCGAATTAATTAGGGTAGCCATAGATATAACAGATAAAGGCATAAAGGCACTAATGAAAAATTCCAAAGCAGGAATGAGAGAGTATGAACTAGAGGCTTATTTTGATTTTACATTAAAGAGCAATGGCGTAACAGACTATGCTTTCCACACTATTGCAGCTGGTGGCAAGAATGCAACAATACTTCATTATCACGAAAATAATTGTGAACTTGAGGATGGCAAATTAGTGCTATTTGACTTAGGTGCTCAATATAAATATTACAATGCGGATATAAGCCGCACATTCCCTGTTAATGGGAAGTTTACAGAAAGACAAAAACAAGTTTATAATGTAGTATTGAGAGCACAAGAAGCAGTAACAGAAATTGCAAAGCCCGGTATAATGTTCTCAGTTTTAAATCAAACTGCTAAAAAAGTCCTTGCAGAGGGATGCATAGAGCTAGGTCTAATTAAAGAAGATAGCGAGCTATCTAAGTATTATTTCCACGGTGTAAGTCATTATTTAGGGCTAGATACTCATGATGTAGGAAGCCGTGACATAGAATTAAAACCGGGAATGGTATTTACAAATGAGCCAGGACTTTATATTGAAGAAGAGAATATTGGAATTAGAATAGAAGATGACATATTAATCACAGAAGATGGATGTGAAAATCTTTCAAAACAAATCATTAAAACAGTAGAAGAAATTGAAGAATTTATGGTAAAGTAGATTTTTACGGGTACTTATAAATAAGTAGTAATTTTAAAATTACTACTTATTTTTTAGATGGAGTATTTTATATTTATTAAAATTAGTAATAAGCCTAATTATTTAGCAGATCTATTTTTAAGTGTTTTATTCAAAATTATGGCATTTAAAGTAGACTTGGTGATTATTTTCTGTTTCAATTCAGAGATATGTGTAGAATGCTTTTTTCTAAATTGATAAAAGTAGTACCACATGAATTCTAGAACTTTAACTAATGCTTAAGGTATTTTATGGAATGGATTTGCTATATATTAAATAAAGTGTTATCTTAAAATATGTAATATTTGTTATAAGGAAGGTGATGAAACAATGAGGATAATAAAGAGATTTATAAGCTATTACAAGCCATATAAGGCAATGTTTTTTATGGATATGTTTTGTGCCCTTACACTATCAGCTATTGATTTGGTTTTCCCCGTAATAGTAAGATTTCTTTTAAATGATGTGTACCAAAGAGAAAGTAGTCAAATAATAAAGTATGTTGTATCCATAGGTCTAGCACTTTTAATTATGTATGTGATTAAATACTTCTGTCAGCTTTATATAACCTCACAAGGTCATGTAATGGGTGCTAGAATGGAAGCAGATATGAGAAGTGATATTTTTAATCATCTTCAAAGACTATCGTTTTCCTACTACGACAATACAAATACAGGAAAATTAATGTCAAGAATTGTAACAGACCTTTTTGATATATCAGAACTTGCACACCACGGGCCAGAAGATATATTTATATCAATGCTTAAAATTATAGGCTCTTTTGCAATACTCATGAGTATAAATGTTAAAATAACAGCTATTCTAATTTTCATAACTTTATTTATGATATACTTTTCTATTAATTACAACAAAAAAATGAAGTATGTGTTTAAGAGAAATAGAGAAACAATAGCGAATGTTAATGCTCAAATTCAGGATAGTTTATCTGGAATAAGAGTTGTAAAATCTTTTTCCAATGAACATATAGAAAATAAAAAGTTTCAAAAGGGAAATAATGAATTTTTGCTAACTAAGGAAGATAGTTACAGTATCATGGGAAGATTCTTTAGTATGAATGGATTTTTCCAAGGAATTTTATACCTTGTTGTGGTTCTATTTGGAGGTATATTCATAAGTACGGGTGATCTCAGAACTTCTGACCTTGTAGTTTATATTCTATATATAAATATATTCTTAAATCCTGTCGATAAATTGGTTAATTTTACAGAACAATATCAAAGAGGAATAACTGGATTTGAAAGGTTTATAGAAGTTATAGACACACATCCAGATATTGTAGACAAGAAAGAATCAATAGAAATTACTAGTGTAAAAGGAAACCTTAGCTTTGAAAATGTATCATTTAGCTATGATAATAAAAACATAGTTCTTAAAAATATTAACGTAGAAATTGAATCAGGAAAGACCGTAGCTATCGTAGGTCCTTCTGGGGGCGGTAAGACTACCTTTTGTAGTATAATACCTAGATTTTATGAAGTTGATGAAGGTTCAGTTAAACTAGATGGCATTGATATAAGGGATATTAAGTTGAAATCTCTGAGAAGCAATATGGGAATTGTGCAACAGGATGTTTATATGTTTGCAGGAACAATTAAAGAAAACATAGTATACGGAAAACCAAGTGCTAATGATGAAGAAGTAAAAGAAGCTGCGAAACGGGCTAATGCGCATGAATTTATAATGGGACTTGAAGATGGATATGATACCTATGTTGGAGAAAGAGGAGTTAAACTTTCAGGGGGACAAAAACAGAGAATATCTATAGCGAGAGTGTTCTTAAAGAATCCTCAGGTATTAATATTAGATGAGGCAACATCTGCATTGGATAACGAAAGCGAAAGACTGATCCAGGACTCCTTAGAACTTCTCTCACAGAACCGTACAACAATTATAATAGCACATAGACTTAGCACTATTAGGAATGCAGATAGTATTTTGGTACTAACTGAAGAAGGTATCAAAGAGCAAGGTACACATGAAGAATTATTAAGTAAAAATGGAATATATGCAGGGCTCTATAATATGCAGTTCGAGATGTTTTAACGGCATTTCAGAAGGTAAGTAGCCAACTTCTACAAAAGGGTTTTAACCAATTTTAACTATGTTAAATTAAAAAGTACATTCAAGATGAGATGATATAACGAAAATGTAGGGTTATATGATCATTCAATTTTATGTTGAAAAAGCTTATCTTCTTATTTTTAGAAGGTAAGCTTTTTATTTTATAAGAATGTTAAATAACTAAGAATATTATGTATAAAAATGTAAAAAAAACTATTACGAAAGTTATGGATTTAACAAGGGGAAAAAATAGTTTTAGAGAATAGTAAATATATGGTAAAATATTGCTTTGTTTTATAAATAATTGGCTTAATAACAAAAAAATTAAAAAGTAGAATTTATAAAAGGGGGAACAAAATGATTAAAAATAAGGATAACATTATAAAACTACTAGATGAGAATAGGGGATTTTCTTATTTTAAGAATAATGCACAAATAGACGTGGTGTTAAAAGAGAGCGAAAGCATTAACATAAGATGCTATGATGATAAATGTATAATTATTAATTTTTTTGATTATGAAAAGGGAATTTCAATGTTGTACAAGGATAGAAAATATATAAACCGTAAGATATTTCAATAGTGAGGTAGGTATGAAAAAAATATGTATTCTATATGGACATGCCTTGGATATTTTAATATAAGATATTTTAGGTGTGTTTTTTATTAAATAAGTACATAAGGCTATTATGCTATGCAAGAATTAAGATAGAAGTGGGCATAATTATAGGGGTAAGCAAATTCATTGCAAGTGAGGTGTTTGAACATGATGTTTAACAAATTTACAGAAAGAGCACAAAAGGTTCTGGTATACGCTCAAGAAGAGGCACAACAATTAAAGCATGGTTACGTAGGTACAGAGCATATACTTTTAGGCATTCTAAAAGAACAAGATGGAGTATGCAAAAAATCATTGAATGATATGAAGATTTCTTCAGAAGGGGTAAAAAAATTAGTCTTGGAGTATGAAGGTGAAGGAGACGTAGAAATGCGTAGGAATGAGATACCGCTTACTCCAAGAACAAAACGCTTAATAGAACTAAGTCTCTTAGAAGCGAGAAATTTAAATCATAATTATATTAGCCCAGAACATATTTTGTTAGCTTTGATTAGAGAAGAAGAAGGGGTTGCATATACAATTTTAGCTAATCTAGGAGCGGATTTCAACAAATTAAGAAATGATATAATAAATAATTGGTCCACTGAAGATACTTCAAAAGGAAGTTTATCAAAAGAAAAGAAGCAACATGGTACGCCAACTTTAGATCATTTCGGTAAAGACTTAACTGAAATGGCAAGAGAAGGTAAGCTTGACCCTGTTATAGGAAGAGATAATGAAACTCAACGGCTTTTAGAAATCTTGTGCAGAAGAATGAAGAATAACCCATGCCTTATAGGAGAGCCGGGCGTAGGTAAAACAGCTATAGCAGAAGGACTATCACAAAGAATAGCTTCCGGTAGTATTCCAGAAATTTTAAAAGATAAAAGAGTTATAACTTTGGACATATCCTCCATGGTGGCAGGTTCTAAATATAGAGGAGAATTTGAAGAAAGACTTAAAAAGGTTATGCAAGAGATATTAGAAGCAGGAAATGTTATCATATTCATAGATGAAATTCATACAATTATTGGAGCAGGAGGAGCTGAAGGAGCTATTGATGCTTCAAATATATTAAAGCCAGCCCTTGCTCGTGGTGAAATACAATGCATAGGTGCGACAACTATAGATGAATACAGAAGGCATATTGAAAAAGATTCAGCGTTAGAGAGAAGGTTTCAGCCTATAACTGTAGGAGAACCAAGTAAAGAAGAAGCTGTTAATATACTAAAAGGATTAAGGGATAAGTATGAAGCACATCATAGAGTTAAAATTACGGATAGTGCAATAGAAGCAGCTGTTACTTTATCACATAGATATATATCTGATAGATATTTACCTGATAAAGCAATAGATCTTATAGATGAGGCTGGTGCAAAAGTAAGAATTCAAAATTTAACTGCTCCACCAAACTTAAAAAATCTTGAAGATGAAATAGACAAAGTTTCTAAAGAGAAAGCTGATGCTATATCAGTACAAGACTTTGAAAAAGCAGCTAAGCTAAGAGATAAAGAAAAGCAATTAAAAGATAAATTAGATAATTCAAAAAATAATTGGAAAACTCAAAACCAATCGGACGAACTAATAGTTTCGGAACTGCAAATTGCAAATGTGGTATCAAAATGGACTAATATTCCTATAGAAAAATTGACTGAAAAAGAATCAGAGCGGCTATTAAAGTTAGAAGATGTACTCCACAAGAGAGTAATAGGACAATATGAGGCAGTTAAATCTATTTCAAGGGCTGTAAGACGTGCAAGAGTAGGATTAAAGGACCCCAAGAGACCTATCGGTTCTTTTATATTTTTAGGGCCAACTGGTGTAGGGAAAACAGAGCTATCTAAAGCACTAGCTGAAGCTATGTTTGGTGATGAAAATAACATGATAAGAATAGATATGTCAGAATATATGGATAAACATACTGTTTCAAGACTTATGGGTTCACCACCAGGCTATGTAGGGTTTGATGAAGGTGGTCAACTAACTGAAAAAGTAAGAAGAAACCCTTATTCAGTTATACTTTTTGATGAAATTGAAAAAGCACATCCAGACGTATTTAATATTTTGTTACAGATATTAGAAGATGGAAGGCTAACAGATGGAAAAGGGAAAACGGTAGATTTTAAAAATACTGTAATTATAATGACATCCAATGTAGGAGCATCCACTCTAAAAAAACAGAAATCTCTAGGTTTCGCTATAAAGGAAAATGAAGTGAGCTCTGAATATGAAAAGATGAAGGAAAATATAATGGAAGAGCTAAAGCGTTCTTTTAAACCTGAATTCTTAAATAGAATAGATGATATTATTGTATTTCATTCACTAGAGCAGCAGGATTTAGATAAAATAGTAGAGTTAATGCTTAAGGTAGTTGAAGAGCGTCTTAAAGAACATGAAATTAATATTAGTTTTGATGAGGAATCTAAAAAACATTTAGCTAAAGCTGGGCTTAATACTGCTTATGGAGCTAGACCACTTAGGCGAGAAATTACTAAGGCTGTGGAAGATAAGCTTTCTGAAGAAATACTTAAGGGGAACATTAATAAAGGAGATAATGTAAGTGTTTCTGTGAAAAATAGTGAATTGATTTTTAAGACTTTGCATATTTAATGTTGTTTATATAAAATAAAAAGTATATACTTATAAAAGCATAATTTTTTTTAAAACCACTCTTGAGTGGTTTTTTAATTTCTATGAAATTGAATGTATAATTTAGACTTATTGGAAAATACTCGTAGAACCAGAAATTAATATGAATACCATGGTTCTTCAAATGCATCTATAAAGTTATTAAAAATAAATTATTCTATAAGTGATTTTTATATGACATTAATGTTTAAAATAAAGATATTAGAGATTTAACGGCATTAACAGGGGGTGGATTTATGGCAAAGAGTAAAAATGTATTTGTGTGTCAAGAATGTGCATATGAAGCACCTAAATGGGCAGGAAAATGCCCTAGTTGCGGCAATTGGAATACAATGGTTGAAGAGGTCAAAGATACGGGATTCAAAAGAGCAATTACTATGAGCAATAGTGCGTATCCACGGAGTATAATGGACATTACATCTAGTGAACATGAAAGGTTTAATACGGGTATTCAAGAATTAAATCGAGTATTAGGTGGGGGACTAGTTAAAGGTTCTCTAACATTAATATCTGGAGATCCAGGTATAGGTAAATCAACCCTGCTTTTACAAACTGCCAAAAATATATGTGATAAATATGGGAGGGTGCTTTACGTTTCAGGAGAGGAATCTGAAGAACAAATTAAAATGAGGGGGGATAGGCTTAATGCAGTATCAAAGGAACTATATATAGTTTCAGAAACTAATGTAGAAACCATTGAAGGATATATAAATGAGATAAAGCCTATATTTGTAATAATTGATTCTATACAAACCTTGTTTAAAACTTCCATTAGTTCTGCACCAGGTAGTGTTTCTCAAGTTAGAGAATGTTCTAATGAATTAATGCGAATAGGTAAAACTAAAGGAATACCTCTATTTATTGTGGCTCATGTTACTAAACAGGGAGAGCTGGCAGGACCGAGAGTACTTGAACACATGGTAGATACAGTGTTGTATTTTGAAGGTGAGAGAAATCAAGAATTTAGAATACTTCGTACTATGAAAAATCGTTTTGGTACAACTAGTGAAATAGGTGTATTTGAAATGAGACAAGAAGGACTTAATCAGATATTAAATGCCTCTAGTATTTTTCTTGAAGAGACTAGTTTTAGCCAAGAAGGCTCTGTAGTAATAGGTATAATAGAGGGAACAAGACCTATTTTAGTTGAAATTCAAGCTCTGGTTAGTGAAACTAAAGCAATCATGCCAAGGAGAACTGCAGTAGGGGTAGATACTTCGAGATTGAATCTGATTTTAGCAGTTCTAGAAAAAAAACTGAAGGTGCCTTTTTATAATTGTGATGTTTATGTTAATGTAGTAGGGGGATTAAATTTAGACGGCACTTCTGGAGATTTAGGCCTGGCTATTGCACTACTGTCTA
>JAJXYA010000160.1 GCA_021780795.1 Bacillota bacterium
AAAGGGTATAGAAATTGATTCGGAAGGTTTTAATAGTGAAATGCAAAGTCAGAGACAAAGAGCAAGAGCTGCTAGAGGAGAGTCAAATTATATGGGCAGCGGAGAAAGTATATTGAATTTAATTCCTAAGAATATAGAAACAAAATTTGATGGATATGATAAAACTGAGTTAAAAGCTAAGGTTAAAGTTTTAATTAGCGATGAAGAAGTTGTTACAGAGCTACAAGAGGGTTCAAAGGGTATTATTGTAACAGAGGTTACTCCTTTCTATGCTGAAATGGGAGGCCAAACTGGGGACACAGGAATAATCTTTAATGATAATTTCAAAGCAGAAGTTTATGATTGTCAAAAGAATGCTTCTTCTAAAGTTGTACACTTTGTTAAGATATTAGAAGGTTCCTTACAAACTGATGAGCTAGTAACTCTTAAGGTTGATGAAGTTAGAAGATCTGAGGTTTGCAAAAATCACACTGCAACTCACATGTTGCAAGAAGCTTTAAAAAGAGTTTTAGGTGATCACGTTCATCAATCAGGTTCTTATGTGACTGAAGATAGATTAAGATTCGATTTTACTCATTTTTCTGCACTGACTGAAGAAGAAATTGCTAAAGTTGAGCAAATTGTAAATGACAACATTATGCAAGTATATAAGGTTGAAACTAATGTTATGACTATAGAAAAAGCTAAGGAAAGTGGAGCAATAGCATTGTTTGATGAAAAGTATCAAGAGGATGTTAGAGTAGTATCTGTTGGAGAGTATAGCAAGGAACTATGTGGTGGTACTCATGTAAGAAATTCAGGGGAAATTGGATTATTTAAAATTTTATCAGAAACTGGGGTAGCAGCAGGAGTTAGAAGAATTGAAGCCACAACTGGTAGTAAATCTATAAAATATGTAGAAGATAAAAATAATTTATTAAAAGATATTGCTAGTACATTAAAATGTTCAGAAAGAGACATAATAAACAAACTACAAACTCAATTGGCAGAATTAAAAGATAAAGAAAAGGAAATAATATTTCTAAAGGGCAAATTAGCTAGTTCTTCAGTAGATGAAATTTTAGATAATATTAAAGATGTTAAAGGCGTTAAAGTGATTTGTGGTACTGTAAAAGATATAGATGGAGATGCTTTGAGAGATTTAGCTGACAAACTTCGAGATAAACTTGTAGATGGTGTAGTTGTACTAGGAAGCAATGCAAATGATAAAGTACAATTTGTTGCAATGGCATCTAAGTCTGCAATAGATAAAGGTGTACACTGTGGAAAAATAATTAAAGAAGTTGCTAAAATCGCTGGTGGCGGTGGTGGTGGTAGACCTGATATGGCCCAAGCAGGCGGCAAACTTCCAGAAAAATTAGAAGAAGCTATAGATAATGCATGCTCTATAATTGAAACATTGGTAAAATAGTATACTTTTTGTAAGAGTTGTTTTATAATATAGTTAATAAGAAGTAATTTAACTATCGTTAGTATGTAATTATGGAACTTATTGTAACTAAAAAAACTGTACTATATTACCAATTGATTTCCTAATATACTTAGATGGTATAACGAACAGTGTTTAGCCTATGATGAGGGAAGGGGTGTATAGAATGGATAATAATCAAAATACAGTCCAATTTGATTTTGTAAAAGATAAGAAAGATTTAACAAAAACTATATTGACTGACGTATATAATTCACTTATAAAAAAAGGCTATAACCCAGTAAATCAAATGGTAGGATATTTAATTTCTGGAGATCCAACATATATAACGAACTACAATGGAGCAAGAGCGTTAGTAAGAAAGCTAGAGAGAGATGAAATATTAGAAGAAGTTTTGAAATCTTATCTAGACATAAAAAAATAAAATGCCCATAGGGGCATTTTATTTTTTAAAATTATCAAGCTTTCGGAATGAAATATGATGCACAGTAGTGCGGGTGATGATTTGTACTATAGATTAATTAGGCTATAATTAAAGGAGTATGTGAATGAGGATATTAGGATTAGATGTTGGAGACAGAACAATAGGAGTAGCTGTATGCGATCCACTAGGATTAACAGCACAAGGTATTACAACAGTTAAAAGGAAAAATGAGGTTCTGGATATTGAAGAAATTGCAAAAATATGCAAGGAATACAATGTAGAAAGCATAGTGTCTGGACTTCCTAAAAACATGAATGGGACTATAGGACCACAAGGTGAAAAGGTTCAGCATTTTTGCGAAAAGCTTAAGGAAACCTTGAATTTACCTATAAAAATGTGGGATGAAAGATTAACTACAGTAGCTGCTAATAGAGCAATGCTAGAGGGTGATCTATCTAGAGCAAAAAGAAAAAAAATTGTAGACAAAATTGCGGCTACATATATTTTGCAAGGATATTTAGACAGTTTAGGTACTCGTCTATAAATTCTGTGTTGACAAAATTTGGAATTGAAATTAAGATATCATTAATTATAATTTGAAAGGGGAAAATAAAATGGATAACAATGTTGAAACTATACTATTAAACGATGAAGAGGGAAATGAAGTAGAGTTTGATGTGCTAACTAAATTGGATATTGAAGATAAAGAATATGTTATAGTTGCACCAACTGGCGAAGAGGATATTGATGCAATTGCACTAAGAATTGATAAGGATGCAGATGGTAACGATATTTTAGTTACTATAGAAGATGATGAAGAGTTTGAAATGATTTCAGAAGCTTATGAAGCAATTTTTTCTGATGAACTTTAATAGTATTTTAGAAAGAAAAGTAATTAGTTAAGTCACAAAAGTGGATTATTAACTAGTAGCCTGTTTTCTCAGAACTAAATGATTATCAATTGACAATATCATAATAAAGTATTAAACTTAAACTATAGTAAATGTAATTAACATTGATGGGTCAAATGATAGTTGTAGAAAAGGGGTATATATATGTCAAAGTTATCTCCTGAGAGCATAGAAAGTTTAAAGGAAACCTTAAAACAAAAGGGATATAAGCTTACTCCGCAGAGGAGAGCTATTTTAAATGGAATAATTAAGAGTGAAGGTAGCCACCTTACTGCGGAAGAACTATATGACTTGGTTAAATCTGACTGTCCGGAAATAGGTCTTGCTACAATTTATAGAACAGTTCAACTTTTAGAAGAAATGGGTGTAATTCGAAAACTGGATTTAGATGATGGCTGCAGTAGATATGAACTTAACCATGAAGACGAGAACCATCAACATCACCACCTAATATGTACTCGTTGTGGTAAAGTATTAGAGGTACAGGGAGATTTACTTGAGGAACTAGAAACGATTGTTGAAAAAAAATACAAATTTAAGATTGAAGATCATAGTCTAAAATTCTATGGTGTTTGTGATAAATGTGTAGATAAATAATTAAAAGATTTAGCTTGTTAATTAAGCCACGTCAGTGGATTTTTAATATACACAAAATAAGAGAAAAGGAGGGTAGTATTTGTGCGTAAAGAAAGAGATAAACTTAGAATTATTCCTCTTGGAGGATTAAATGAGATAGGAAAAAATTTAACTGCTATTGAATACAAAAATGATATTGTTGTAATTGATTGTGGTCTAAAATTTCCTGATGACGAAATGTTAGGTATCGATATTGTAATACCTGACGTAAATTATTTAGTAAAAAACAAAGAACGGGTTAAAGGAATATTTTTAACTCATGGCCATGAGGATCATATAGGTGCTTTGCCATATGTTTTGAAGCAAATCAATGTACCAATATATGGTACAAAATTAACACTAGGTATAGTAGAAGTAAAGCTCAGAGAACATGGATTATTGAGTGTTGTACAAATGAACTGCGTTAAAGCACGTGATGTTGTTAAACTCGAAAATGTATCTATAGAATTTATTAGAACTAGCCATAGTATAGCTGACTCTGTAGCTATTGCAGTACATACTCCTCTTGGAATAGTACTTCATACTGGTGACTTCAAAATAGATTATACTCCAATAGACGGGTCAGTTATTGATTTAACACGTTTTGCAGAACTAGGCAAAAAAGGAGTTATTGCAATGCTGGCAGATAGTACTAATGTTGAGAGACCAGGATATACTATGTCAGAAAGTACAGTTGGAGAGGCTTTTGAAAAAATATTTTTCGGGGCAAAAGGTAGAATTATTGTAGCTACCTTCGCTTCTAATATCCATAGAGTACAGCAAATTGTTACTGCTGCAAGTAAGTATGGTCGTAAAGTTGCTGTGTCCGGAAGAAGCATGGAAAATATAGTAGCGGTTGCTACGGAGCTTGGCTATATTAAATTTGGAGAAGGTGTATTAATAGAAGTAGATTCCATTAATAAGTATCCAGATGATAAAATAGTTCTAGTAACTACTGGAAGTCAAGGAGAACCTATGTCAGCTCTATCTAGAATGGCTGCATCAGAACACAGGAAGGTTAATATTATAAAAGGTGATACAGTTATTATTTCAGCTACACCAATACCAGGAAATGAAAAACTAGTTTCTAAGGTGATTAATCAATTATTTAAGAAAGGTGCTGACGTTATATACGAGGCATTAGCTGATGTACACGTATCTGGGCATGCTTGTCAAGAAGAATTGAAATTAATTCATACCTTGGTTAAGCCAAGATTCTTTATTCCAGTACATGGCGAATATAGGCACCTAAAACAGCATGCAGAATTAGCTGTAAAATTAGGACTTCCAGATAGTCATGTTTATATTGGGGATAATGGTGACGTAATAGAAATCACTAGAGATTCTATAAGAAAAAGCGGCACAGTTGTGTCAGGCCAGGTATTCATAGACGGCTTAGGGGTTGGAGATGTAGGTAATATTGTTCTTAGAGATAGAAAACATTTATCTCAAGATGGAATACTTACTGTAGTTGTAACTATAGAAAAAGAAAGTGGAAATGTAGTTGCAGGTCCAGACATTATTTCAAGAGGATTTGTATATGTAAGAGAATCCGAAGATTTAATGGGTGAGGCAAGATTATTAGTGAGAAATGCATTAAGGCAATGTGAGGAAAACCATGTTACTGAATGGGCTACTATAAAAGCAAACATAAAAGAAGTTTTAAGGAATTTCTTATATGAGAAAACAAAGAGAAAGCCAATGATATTACCAATAATTATGGAGATATAATTTATTTTTAGGAGGTATTTTCATGAATATTTATGATGATGCGCATGAATTTGCTAAAAAATTAAAAAAATGTCCAGAAATAACTCAGTTTAGAGAAATAGCAAATAAAATTGCAGCAGACGAAAATAGTAAAAAAATGCTGGCAGATTTTAGAAAAGTTCAAATTGAAGCTTATACGCAGCAAATGCAAAGTGGAGAAATGAAAAAAGAAACCTTAGATAAATTACAAAATTTAGGTTCTGTAGTTTCTTTAAACCCTGACGTAGCCAAGTATTTTCAAGCAGAAGCAGCATTTGGAACTATGTGGGATGATGTGATGAAAATACTAAATGATGCAATTGGAGTAGATTTATCATTTGGTATGAATGAATAATAGACTTAGTTGACTTTTTTGCAACATAATATTAGAATAAGTATAGTTAATGCGGAAATTGGATACTTCAAGACGTATCCAATTTTTGTTTGTGTAAAATCTATAAACTTACGAAAAAAATTGGAGGATGAATATGAATTTATTTACAAGAAATGATGTTAGAAATATAGCAATAATTGCGCACGTTGACCACGGTAAAACAACACTGGTGGATTGCCTACTTAAACAAAGTCATGTTTTTAGAGAAAATGAAAAAGTACAAGAGAGAGTAATGGACTCAAATGATTTAGAAAAAGAAAGAGGAATAACAATTCTTTCTAAAAATACAGCAGTAATGCATAACGGAATTAAAATAAATATAGTTGATACTCCAGGTCACGCGGATTTCGGTGGAGAAGTAGAGCGAGTACTTAAGATGGTTGATAGCGTACTTCTTGTAGTTGATGCATATGAAGGACCGATGCCACAGACTAAATTTGTTTTAAAGAAGGCATTAGAATTGCACCTTAAACCAATCGTTGTTATAAACAAGATTGATAGAAAAGATGCTCGTCCTGTAGATGTTCTTAATGAAGTTTTTGACCTGTTTGTTGAGCTTGGAGCGGATGACGAACAACTAGACTTCGCAATAGTATATGCTTCTGCTAGAGAAGGGTTTGCTAAGCTAAATGTTGAAGATGAAAGTGACAACATGGAACCATTATTCGAATCTATAATAAAAAATGTAAAATCACCTGAAGGATATTTGGAAGAGCCGCTTCAAATGCTTATTTCAACAATTGATTATAATGAGTATGTTGGAAAAATTGGAATAGGAAAAATTGAAAGAGGATCAATCAAAAGAAATCAACAAATAGCACTTATAAGAAAAGATGGAAAAATAAATAACGTTAAAGTTTCAAGTCTTTTCGTATACAATGGTCTTAAGAGAGAAGAAACTGAAGAAGCAATGCTTGGCGATATCGTAGCAGTTGCAGGTATACCAGACATTAACATTGGAGAAACAATAGCAGATATTAATAACCCAGAAGCACTTCCATTTGTTGAAATTGATGAGCCAACTTTAACTATGAATTTCATGGTTAATAATTCTCCTTTTGCAGGACAAGATGGAACTTATGTTACATCAAGACACTTAAGAGACAGGCTTACAAAAGAACTTGAAACAAATGTTAGTTTAAGAGTAGAAGAAACTGAATCAGCAGATGCTTTTGCAGTAAGTGGAAGAGGAGAACTTCATCTTTCAGTTTTAATTGAAACTATGAGACGTGAAGGATATGAATTCCAAGTATCAAAAGCAAATGTTATATACAAAGAGGAAAATGGACATAAATTAGAGCCAATTGAGCACCTTACAATTGACGTACCAGAAGAATTTATGGGCGTAGTAATGGAAAAAATGGGACCAAGAAAAGCAGAAATGGTTAATATGACTTCTGCTATAAATGGATACACTAGATTAGAATTTAAAGTACCTTCAAGAGGCTTAATTGGCTTTAGAAGCGAACTTATGACTGATACTAAGGGTAATGGTATAATGAATCACGTTCTAGATGGTTACGATAAATATAGAGGAGATATTCCAGATAGAAGTAGAGGTTCTTTAATTGTATTTGAAACAGGAGAGTCAATCACTTACGGATTATATAATGCTCAAGAAAGAGGAACACTTTTCATACCAGCAGGAATACCTGTATATGCGGGAATGATTGCAGGGGAATGTGCAAGAGCTGGAGATATTGAAGTAAATGTATGTAAAAAGAAACAGTTAACAAATACTAGATCTTCAGGAGCAGATGATGCACTAAAACTAATTCCACCAAGGCCTATGTCACTAGAGCAGTGCTTAGAATTTGTAGCTAATGATGAGCTAGTTGAAATTACTCCTCTAAATATTAGAATGAGAAAGAGACTATTAGACTCAGGCGAAAGAAAAAGAGCAATGAGCAAAGCAAATAAATAGTTTAAATTATGGGGTGGTTTAATGAAAAAGATAGGGCTATTAATTGGGTTTTTAATAGTTTGCGTATTAGCTTTGAATTCTCAGTACAAGAAAATAATACAGCATCCTATTAAAACTAACAAAGATATCCATGTTACTGTAAAAAATGGAGACACTTTATATAGTATACTAGATGATTTAAACCAAAATGGGGCTATAAAAAACTCGAGCATTATAAAGTTTTATATCAAAAACAATGGAGTTAAATCTAGTATTCACCCTGGGAAGTTCTTGGTACCAAAAGATGTCACAGCTCTGGAGCTGGTGACTATCTTATCAACAGTAGGAAACGAAGAAGATATTATAAAAGTAACTATACCAGAGGGATTTGATATAAATAATATTGCTGAGGTACTTCAAGAAAAAGGCATAATAAAAAAAGAAGAATTTATAGAGAGCTGTAAAACTTATAAGCTACCAAACTTTATTGCTAAAAATGAAAACCGGAAATTTAATTTGGAAGGTTTTCTTTTTCCAGCTACCTATGAGCTTAAAATCGGTATGAGTGGAAAAACAATCATAAAATTGATGGTGGATAAGTTTTATAGTACTATAAATGAAATAAATAAAGAAAAGCCTATAGATATGAAGAAATTGGACAATATAATAATAATGGCATCAATTATTGAAGGTGAAGCTAGTGATAAAAATGAACGAGGAGAAGTAGCATCAGTTTTTTATAACAGATTAAAAAAAGACATGAAGCTGCAATCTTGTGCAACTGTTTTATATTCTTTAGGTAAACATAAGGAAAAATTATACAATAAAGATTTAGAAGTACAATCACCTTATAATACCTACTTGGTTACAGGGCTTCCTGTAGGACCAATTTGTAACCCGGGAAAAGAATCAATTAAAGCAGCCTTATCTCCTGCTAAAACAAATTATTTATACTTTGTTTCTAATAATGATGGAACACATTTTTTTAGTGATGACTATAATGAATTTTTAAAAGTCAAAGCTGTAACACAAGGATTTTAGTTAAATGTGTAAGTCACATGAAAATAAATAACCAGTCAGTATCCTTAGAATTTTGACTTGTTATTTATTTTCATGTGTTTTAATGAATTTTTGGAGGAAATTAAATGAGTGGGATAACATATGATTATATGGAACAATATTTAAGAGAATTGATTCCGGCAAATACTGGTATTTTAGAAGATTTAGAAAGCTTTGCTCTCGAAAATAAAGTCCCTATAGTTCAAAAGGAAACTGCTAAATTTTTAGAATTAATGATAACCATGAATAAACCTAAAAAGGTG
>JAJXYA010000099.1 GCA_021780795.1 Bacillota bacterium
AATACGTTATGATGAACAAGGTACTAGGGTAACTTATATAAAGGCATTGAGTGGCGCATTAAAGGTCAGAGATGAGATTAATTTAGGTTCTAATGAGAATATTCTTTGCGAAAAAATTAGTCAAATAAGAGTTTATAATGGTAGTAAATTTAAAACCTTGGACAAGGTTTCAGCAGGAGAGATTTTTGGAGTAATAGGATTATCAAGTGCAGCTATAGGGAATGGAACAAAAGGGCTCAAGGAAAAGGTTAATTATGAAATGATTCCAACATTAAAGTCTAAGGTTCTATTTGACAATACCATAAATATAAAAGAGGTTTTAAGTTATTTTAAGATTTTAGAAGCAGAAGACCCTTCACTAAACATAACCTGGGAGGAAAGGCTACGGGAAATACAGGTCCACGTTATGGGTGTTATTCAATTAGAGGTTTTAAAGCAATTGGTGGAAGAAAGATTTAATCTTTCAGTGAACTTTGGACCCTGTGAAATTCTTTACAAAGAGACTATTTTGAGAGAAGTGAATGGATATGGGCATTTTGAACCTTTGGGACATTATGCAGAGGTTCAGCTTAAATTGGAGATGGCAGAAAGAAATAGTGGAATTACATTTAATAATGTATGTCATACTGATGATTTAACCATTGGTAACCAAAATTTAGTTCGTACGCATATTTATGAAAGAGAGCATCATGGAATATTAACAGGCTCTCCAATAACTGATATAAAGATTACTTTAGTAACGGGAAGAGCACATAATAAACATACCAGCGGTGGAGATTTTCGTGAGGCAACACTTAGGGCATTAAGGCATGGACTTGAAAAGGCCAAAAATGTGCTACTAGAGCCTTATTATAGATATAAAATAGAAGTAGAGTTAGATTATATGGGAAGAATTTTATCAGATATACAAAAATTAAATGGTTTTTTTGAGCCACCACAAATGTACTATAATAAAGCCACCATAATAGGAAGAGGACCCGTGGCTACCTTTATGAATTATGGTATAGAATTTATTTCAATAACAAAAGGAAAAGGGAAAATTAATTTTATAGTTGATGGATATGATATTTGTCATAATGAAGAAGAAGTTATTAAAAAAATAGGTTACGATAAAAATGCAGATATTGAGTACACAGCTACTTCAATCTTCTGCTCGAAGGGACAAGCTTTCCTAGTAATGGGAGATGGGGCTGAGGGTTACATGCATTGTTTAAAGTAGGGATAGCTCAAATGAGAAAGAGGCATTTCTAAGATTAATCTTAAGAAATGCATAGAGAAGGAGCTTGTTTTGAAAACGAGCTCCTTCTAAAAAATATTGGTCAAAACAATTATATTATTTATTTTCTACTCTCTGTAATTTGAAAGCGTATCAGTTGCTGCCTGCAATGCAGTTTGAACAGCATTAAGAGTATTCTGAATTTGTTGCCTGTTTTCTTCTTTTTCTACTGTGTTTACGGCTTCAGTTAAACAAGTCCTTGAAGTTTGAAGTTTGTGATATACATCCTCAACGTGTTGTCTTGCATTCTTCTCCATAGTGAATTCCTCCTTTAGTTCTTAATAATACGATTATAGTATTTGAATTTCACTGAAAAAAATACTTAGATAAAAAAATTATTTGGTGTATAACGTTACGTTGTTTGTATATAAGTAGATAAATTTAAATAATATAAATTTAAATAATATAAATTTTAAAATTATAAATAGTAAACAATATAGATAATAATTACTAAGGATGTGTTTAAATGAAAGGTTATTTAATCCTCTTTTTCAGATCGGTTATTACCTATTTTGTTTTGGTTGTTTTAGCGAGAATTATGGGAAGAAAACAAATATCTCAGTTGACATACTTTGATTATGTGGTTGGAATAACAATTGGTTCTATTGCATCAGTAGCCTCAATAGATAAACATGTTAACATGTTTGAGGCTATTTTTTCTATTATTATATGGAGTGCTCTTACAATACTGCTTTCGGAAATAACTTTAAAAAATATTAAATTAAGATTATTGATAGATAGCGAACCATTATTAATTATAGATAAAGGAAAAGTTATTTATAAAAATATGAGGAAAGCTAGATATAACATGGGAGATTTGTTAATGCAGCTGAGAGAGAAGGATGTTTTTTATATTACTGATGTAGAAATAGCAATATTAGAGCCAGATGGTAAACTTAGTGTTTTAAAAAAGGCAGAGAAAAACGCACTAACTACAGAAGATATGAATATTAAAACACCTAGAACTGGTATGATGGTAGATATTATTTTAGATGGAAAGATTTTATTTTCACATTTACCGCAAATTAAAAAAGATGAAGCTTGGGTTGTTGCACAATTAAAAGCAAGAAATATTGACAATATTAGGGATGTAGTGTTCGTAGGTATTCAAGCAGATGAACAGATATATATTGTTACTAAGGACAAATAAATAATCATTTAACATAATGATAAAAGTAAGTTTTCATAAAGGCTGAATAATGTATTGTGATGTATGTTTTAAGAGTGGATATAAGTTACTTTAAAGTAACTTAACTTACAAAAAGGTGCGTACTAGTAATTATAAATTAATATAAGTATACTTAACTTATAGTTATAGAAAAGATATATTTACAAAAGGCGGAGTAAAATAAAAAAATTTACATAACCAAAACTTATTAAATTTAAATAGTGAGATCTATAAATTATGAAAAGAGGATGATGAATAATGATTACTATAGTTGCAAAGTCTGTTATAAAAGAAGGTAGAGTAGAAGAATTTAAAGCTTTAACAAAAGAGCTTATTGATGAGAGCAGAAAAGAAGTTGGTTGCATATCATATAATTTAAATCAAGACTTAAATAATAAAAACGTATTGACCTTTATTGAGGAATGGGAAGATAAAGAGGCAATAGCATTACATAATAATAGTACACATTTTACTACAATAGTGCCTAAACTTGGAGAACTTCGAGAAAAAGCTTCAGAAATAAATTTATATGAAAGAGTTTGATCCAGGTTTGGTTTTAATTATGGATAAAAAATTAAAGCAGTCTTATTTAGGCTGCTTTTTTCAATTTTCAATGGTAAAATAAGTATAATAGACTCTTAAATCAATGTACTGGAGGATAGAGTTATGACTGGAGATATGACTGAAGGAAGTTCATCAAAAATTTTAATAAACTTTGCTATTCCTATGGTGGTTGGAAATATATTTCAACAACTTTATAATACAACAGATGCCATAATAGTTGGAAGATTTATTGGAAAGAATGCATTGGCTTCAGTAGGGGTTGCAAACCCAATTATGTCAATAGCAATTTTCTTTATATTTGGTATTTGTATTGGCACATCTGTACTTATGTCACAGTTATTTGGAGCAGGAAAATATAAAACCTTAAAGAAGGAAGTTTCCACAGCTTTAATCGCAGGAATAATTTTTACTTTAGCAATGACTATTGTCTGTGTTTCTCTTTCAAGATGGGCTCTTCTTATAACTGGTACACCAAGGGAGATTTTGAATGATGCTAATATATTTTTAAAAATAATATTTGGTGGACTAATTTTTTCGTTTTTATATAATTTTTATTCATCTGCACTTAGAGCTATAGGTGATTCAAAAACTCCTTTAATTTTTCTTATAATCTCTTGTATTCTTAATGGAATTTTATGTGTTATTTTCGTGGGGGTTTTTAAGTTTGGTGTAGCTGGTTCTGCAATAGCCACAGTAATTGCACAAGGTGTATCATCTATATTGTGTATAGTATATGTTTATATGAAGATTCCCTTAATTAGGCTTAAACCAAATGAGTTAGTTATAGACAAGCCTTTGTTAAAACGAACTATACAGTATAGCTGGGTATCAGCACTACAGCAAACTTGCTTATATATTGGACGTTTATTAGTTCAAGGTGTTGTTAATCCATTTGGGACCAATGCCATAGCCGCCTATAATTCTGTTACAAGGATTGATGCTTTTGTGTTGTCTCCTGGTGATAGCTTTGCTGCATCTGTTGCTACCTATTCTGCCCAAAATAAGGGAGCGGAAAAGCAAGATAGGATTGTGGAAGGATATAAAAAAAGTAATATTATAATTACCGTATACAGTGTTGCAACTGCTTTGATAGTATTTTGCGGAGCTACAAGCATTATGAAGTTTTTCGTGGCAAGCTCTGAAAAAGAGGTTATATCAATAGGTGTGGAATACTTAAAAGTAATGTCTGTATTCTATGTGCTTTCAGGCTTTTGCAACATTTTTCAAGGATTATTTAGGGGTGTTGGGAAACTTCGTATAACACTTATTGCAACTATTATGCAGATTTCTGTAAGAGTTATATTATCGTATATTTTTGCACCATATGTAGGAATTCTAAGTGTGAGTTATGGAGTTGCTGCTGGATGGATTTTAATGATTATCTATGAAGGCTTAGCTTGTAAAAAATATTTTAAAAAGGAACTTTCCAAAATTGAATTATAATACATCTAAAAAAGGGGACTTATAATATTTTGATTATAAGTCTCTTATGCTTTTTATATAATTTTTCAACATATCTATAAATACTAGAGTACCCTTTGATGGAAGGATTCCTTTTTGCAAAATGTAGGAAAAGTTACGAGTATATTGCTGAGTAGTTTCTAAAATAGAAATTTCTTTATTTCTTAATGCAGGTTCGGTAACAAGAGAAGATATAAAGGTAATTCCTAAGTTATTTCTAACTGCTTCTTTTACCGAATAATTACTTCCAAATACAATAACATTTTTAGCATTAATATTATTAGTAGATAAAAAAAGGTTTAGATACTCTCTAGTTCCTGAACCAATCTCTCTACTAATCCAGGTTTGATTTTGCAATTGTTCAATTGAAAATGCTCTATTAACTATATGATGATTGTAAGGAACAGCGACCACCATTTTATCTTTATAGAAATCATTAATTACAAAACCCGAAGAAGGAACTGTGCCTTCAACTAATGCTAAATCAACTTGAAAACTTTTAACTTTTTCACAAATATTATGGGTATTTTCAATTGTAACTTCTAACTCTAACTCTGGATATGCTTTGGTAAATTGCCCTAAAAAAGTTGGCAAAACATACTCTCCAATGGTAAAACTAGCTCCTATACGTAGGCGACCTTTTACAACATTTCCATAATCAAGTAAGTCACCTTTTGTATCCTCTAATATTTTAATAATTTGTTTTGAACGTTCATAAAGCAAATCACCTGATTCAGTTACATATATATTCTTTTGCTTAATAGAGCGCTGTATCAACGTTGTACTAAAGTACGCTTCAAGATGCTTAATATGTAAGCTTACACTAGGTTGAGATAAATTAATAGCTTCGGCGGCTTTAGTAAAATTTTGATATTCCACAACTGCTATAAAAGTTTTAAGTTCCTCTATCATAAAATTTCATCCTTTCTTCGAATCATTAAATATTCTAATGGTTATCATGATATATGTATATTTTACTTATGATTATACATCTATTATACTCAAACATATAAAAAAGATCACTTCATGTGAAGAGAATGTTTTGAAAGGATGATATAAATGATATTGAATTTATTTAATATAAATATTTCAGAAAAATTAAATAAAGCTACTAAAATCTTACCGGGTCTTATCATATGTATAATTATTGCATGCATAGGAAAATTTATAGGGAAATATATACCGAGTATAGGTGGTGCATCTATAGCAATATTTATAGGTATGGCAGTCGGAAATACTTTTGGAAACAAAACAATATATAATCAAGGCTCTAAATTTGCAGAAAGTAACTTATTAGCTTACTCGATAGTTCTACTTGGTGGTACCTTAAGTGCTGAGACTATACTGAAATTAGGAGTTACGGGAGTAACTTTTATTGTATTCCAAATGCTTATAACAATTGTTTTTGCAATATTAATAGGGAAAAAACTTGGCTTTTCAGAAAACTTTAGTCTTTTAATGGCAAGTGGTAATGCGGTATGTGGTTCTTCTGCTATAGCATCTACGGCTCCTGTTATAGGAGCAAGTGACAGTGAAAAAGCCATAGCTATAACCATGGTAAATGTCACTGGAACAGTTTTAATGCTCTTACTTCCATTTCTTGCTCAAATAGTATTCAAAACAGAAACCATAAGAACATCTGCTTTTATAGGTGGTATCCTTCAATCTATAGGGCAAGTTGTAGCAAGCGGTAGTTTAGTAAATGAGCATGTAAAAGACTTAGCCACTATATTTAAAATAGTCCGTATAATATTCTTAGTGTTTGTTGTATTAAGCTTTGGAGCAATGAAAAAGAAATCTTCAGAGTCAAACTCTAAAAAACACAGTCCAAAGGTAGGGGTGCCTTGGTATGTAATCGGGTTCTTTATTATGTGCTTCTTATTTACAATGGGTGTGTTTTCCTTACAGGTTTCTAAAATATTTAAATTGATAAGTAGTGACTTTGAAATAATCGCCCTTGCAGGTATAGGGATGAGAGTAAATTTTAGAGAGCTTATAAAACAAGGAGCTAAAGCTTCAATTTATGCATTAGGTGTTGCTGCAATTCAGATTCTATCGGCGATTGTGTTAATAACAGTTCTTTTATAAATGAAATAAATGATATAATAAGTTATATAAAATACTTATTAAGAAAAAATGAAATATTAGATAGAAAAGGAAGTAGAAAATGGATAAACTTTTTTATGAAGATCAATATATAAAGGAATTTATAGCTGAGGCTACTCATATAAAGGAGAAAGCTGGGGCTTATCATGTGGTTTTAGATAAAACAGCATTTTTCCCTGGTGGCGGAGGACAATTCTGTGATTTAGGTAAAATAGATAGCAACGAGGTTATTGAGGTTTATGAAGAAAATGGAATCATTTATCATGTTACAAAGCAAAAACTTATAAAAACACATAACCTAAAATGTTCTATAGATTGGGAAAGAAGACAAGATGGAATGCATCAGCATTTAGGTCAACACGTGCTTTCAGGATGTTTTTTTAAATTATTCAATGCAAACACTTTAAGTTTTCACTTAGGAAATGATGTTAGTACAGTAGATATTAAGGGACATTTAGACGAAGAAAAAATTAGGGCTGTTGAAAAATATGCAAATGTTATTATTGGAGAAAATATTCAGGTTGAATCCTTTGTACCACAAGAAACAGAACTAAAAGGGTTAAATCTAAGAAGAGATTTACCAAAAACAGAGGTAGAAATAAGAGTTGTTAAAATTGGAGATTTAGATATTAATGCTTGCTGTGGAGTCCACCCAAGGTCTACACAAGAGCTTAGAATGATAAAAATAAAAAGATGGGAAAAGCATAAAGAGGCTACGAGAATAGAGTTCTTATCAGGTAGTAGAGCAGTTGAGGATTCAATAAAAAAGGATAAGGTTTTAACTGAAATTTGCAGATATTTAAGTAGTAATGAGATTGAAGCTATAAAAAGCATCAAGAATTTAAACGAACAGTTAAAAGCTACGTTGGATGAAAACAAGAGAATGAGCGATGAAGTAGCCTCTTATGAAGCAAAAGCTATGATAGAAAATGCAGAAAAAATAGGAGATTATTCAGTAATAAAAAATATCTATCATAAAGAAGAGGTTAAATATGTAAGTAAACTAGTTACAAAACTAGTTCAGCGGGAGGATACTATTGCGTTAATGGCAGTGAAAGATGGAGAAAAGGTAAACTTAATTTTTGCTGCAGCTAAAAATGTTAAAGGTATTAGTATGAAGGAACTATTAAGGGATACACTTTCACTTATTGAAGGAGCAGGTGGAGGCAATGAATACTTAGCACAAGGTGCAGGGAAAAGCAATAATCTTAATTCTGCTATGGATTATGCCCTATCTAAATTGGTGTCACCAACGCAGCAAGTGGCAAGTTTGAAATGAAAAACTAGTAATTAATTAGTTTAATAACATTTCTTCTGAAGTCGTAATATTGCAATACCACAGGTGATGATTAATAAACCAACGAAAACCCCACAAAAATAATGATATTTGTGGGGTTTTCATTGGTTTTTAGTCTAATCCAGTTCTAGTACTTCAAATATCCTCTTACTTAGGAACATTATCGTGAATGAGGCTAATAGGTTGTAACAAATTAATATTATATAGGATATATATTGCATTGAAGAATTATACTTTGTAGTTGCTGATAAAATTGCAAAGGTGATTATTCCTGGTAACACCACTAACAAACTTATCCCCATTTTTGAAAATGTTTGAAGATTTTTGCTATGGGTTTCCCCTAATAGTTTTCTTGAAAGTACATCACTATAGGTATATATAGCGCCAAAGGATGCATAGCACAAAGCACATAATATTGAAACTACTGCACCACTTTTAAGTATAACACCAGATACAATGAACAGTGAAAGTCCATCTACGGTATATTTAATAAGATCCGCTAGTGTAGCATAAAACAGTTTAGATATTGAAGAATAAGGAATTAAATATATAAAGGGCTTTGAAAGCTCCTGTCCCCATTTTCCTTGAAGTGTAAAGAAAAATAACATATATATGGAAAAGAATAAAATTGTGTTCATATTTGCACCTTTAAAAATGTAACGAGAAATAATTCCAACACCTATCATCGTAAAGGTTATCTTATCTATAAAGGGAATTCCAGAGGACGTGTAAATAATTTTGTGTATTCTCTTTCTTTTGGCAAAAAAATCAATATGTTAGTTTTACAAAAAAAATTAATAAAAATA